>MWEM01000004.1 GCA_002071085.1 Thermotogota bacterium ADurb.Bin062
CACGCCCGATGCGCTACCATCTCTCCTCCCAAAGACCGCGTGCGCGTGGTCACGATACTCTGCGTATCCACCCCTACGATCTCTTGCTGTTCCTGGCGAGATCGCTTCTCTTCCCGTCTTCGTTCAAACCGCCCGTATTGTTCCATGATTTGTGTCGCGATGTGTTCGATATCAGGGGCTTCTTCTTGAAAGGTACTCTGTCCGGATAGCTTTCTTTCCAAACAGGCCGCCAGTTCTTTCCATCGTTCTTTCGGTAAATCGAAAGAGCCCAGATGCATAATCGTTCTCTGACGAGGTCCTTTCTCTGTACGCACGGATTCCACGAGGACATATTTGGTATATATCTTTCCATTTGAGACTCTTCGAGTTCTTGACTGACGTATAAACATAGGGATAGGATACCACGAAAAGCGAATCGTTTCCATTTATACTCGAAACTGTTACACTATTAGGCCACTACTTTCTAAAAATCCAAAATTTTCAACGATTTCATGCGGGTTTCAGCGTTGTTTTTTCTTATTTTTTCCCTTTTTCTCCAAAACCGGTCGAAAGTCGGGAGAAAGTCATCGAAGCGGAAGGGCCACCAGATAGGGCTCGGACTTGGTTTCATAGCGACAAAAAACCAGGCCGCTCCCGTCCGGTGTGAAAGCGGGATAAAATTCATCATAAGCGTTTTGAGTCACTCGGCCCAAGCGATTGTTGACGAGGTCGAAATAGAAGAGATTGAAGTTTCCGTCTGGGTTAGACGAAAAGACCAACATCGTCCCGTCTTTGGAAAATCGGACATCGACTTCTTGGTAGGGGGTGTGGGTTAAAAATAACCCCGTTTTACGGACCGGATCGTACAAATAGAGATCGTACTGCGCCCCTTCCCGCGCTAAAGATATCGCCCAGTAGTGGTCGGCGATGTCGAAGGATTGGATACGCGAAGCGTTTGGAGGTAAAGGCTCTTCGCTATAAGGGCCCTTCCCGTCTAGCGGTTTCCTCAATAGACGGTTTTTTTCGCTCCATATCAGTTCGTTCCCGCGAACACTATATCCGGTGACGTCTCCCTCGTAGAGTCCCTCTCTCCTGTCGCTTAATCGACTCAACGGCACCCGCAGTATCTCCCGAGCTCCCTCCAAGCTTTGGAGGTAGTATAAGAATTCGCCGTACACCCGCGGGTAGAACTCGGTTTTCATAGGCAGCTCCAGTAAAAAGACGGTCCCGTCTGTCAATGACACGACCAAAGGGTTGGCGTTGCCCGTTCGTTTTTCGGTGATATAGGTGAAGAAGCGGCCGTCGGCGGAAAAATGAGGGTATTCGTACAAGAGATCGGATAGCCCGATGCGTTTTTCCGTTTGAAAGGCGCGGCGCAAAAAGAACCATACCAACAGGTTCTCCACGCATTGGGTGACACTTTGCGAAAGGGCGAGCCGGTCTAAAGACCGAAACCCTTTTTCCGTGTAGAAGAGCTGGCCTTCGATTGCGGCCCGCAGGAAGAAGGTCGAGTTTTCTTTACCGAATGAGAGAGAAACCGCCATCGCTTTGGCCGAATAGAAGATGCCGGAGGCATTTCTTTCGTACATAGAGGCGAACTCGTTCCGGAATTCTTTGATGAAGGCGGATTCAGATTCTGTCATCGCGCCGGTCGTAGAAACCTTTATGTCGATAGCCTGCCCGAACAGAGCGGAATAGAGGAGTAGGAGCAGTAGGGTCAGGAACAGGTGTGAATTTTTAACATGTTTGTGGACCCGGAATGTCCCCATGGTATCCCCGCCGTCAATAACAAGCGCTCTCCCTTCTTGACTAAACCGCAGTCCATCGCCTTTCGTTCGGCGATGGCCATCATCTCGTCCGTGCTTCGTGTCCTTTCCACGAGGACTGGCCACACTCCCCATACCAACGCCAAACGATAGTAAGTGGCGAGTTCGGGGGTGATTCCTAGGAGCGTGGACGGGGGTTTGTACTTTGAGATCATACGGGCCGTTTTCCCACTGACGGTGGAAGTAACGATGACCTCGATCGCCAACTGGCGCGCTATATCGCAAGTCGCGTGGGCGATCGCTTCTTCCGGATTATCCAAAAAGATCTCCTGTATCAGGGGATTCTCGAAGGGCCGCGTCTGGAAGCTCTCCCAGTTCTTTTCGATCACGTTGGCGATATCGGCCATCATACGAACCGCCTCCACCGGATACCTGCCTACGGTGGTTTCGGCTGAGAGCATGATAGCGTCGGTACCGTCGAGGATGGCGTTGGCGATGTCGGAAGCCTCCGCACGCGTAGGGCGGGGGTTTTCGATCATCGACTCCAGCATCTGAGTGGCCGTGATCACCGTTTTGCTCTGCGCGTTCGCCATAGCGATCAGTTTCTTCTGGATCAGCGGGACTTCCTGAGCAGGTATTTCTACCCCTAAATCACCGCGCGCGACCATAACTCCGTCCGATTTGTAAAGGATGCTGTTGAGGTACCCCAAAGCTTGCTTCGTCTCTATTTTCGCGATGATCGGGATCGAACTGTCCAACCGCCGAATTTCGCTTCGGCATACGTCGATGTCTTCGGGTTTTCTAACGAAGGACTGGGCGAGGTAGTCTGCCCCTTCCTCTACGGCCATCCGTATGTACGTCTTGTCCTTTTCCGTGATTGCCTCCAAACCGAGGTCCACTCCGGGCGCGTTGACCCCTTTCCTTCCGGAGAGCGGCCCTCCGTTTTCTACGATCGTGACGATCTCGGTGCCATCGGCGCTTCGTACCTTCAGCTCGATCAGCCCGTCAGCGATCATTATCGAATCACCGGACCTCACCTCTTTCGGCAGGCGCTTATGGGACACGGAAACCCGATTCTCATCTCCCAATATATCTTGAGCGGTTAAGATGAAGGATTGCCCTTTGGTCAGTAAAACCGAACCGGATTGAAATGGCCCGATCCGTATCTTCGGCCCCTCCAAATCGATCAGTATCCCTATCGGGGCGTGCCGGCGCTCGCGTATCCGCTTGATCAGGCGTACGGTTTCGGTGTGCTCTTCTATCTTCCCGTGAGAGGTGTTCAGGCGAAACACGTTCACTCCCGCGTCTATCAAGCGCTCGATCATCGTCTCCGTATTCGAGGCGGGTCCGAGCGTGCTAACGATTTTGGTTTTCCGCATCGATCTGCTCCTCCTATCTTCAGGAAAGTAGGAAGGAGATATCGTAGAGTTCCATATTCAGCTTCTTTTTTTTCGTAAGGACATCGGAAAAAGGAACCCGCGCGATTCCTTGGGCTTGCAGGCCGACCATCACGCCGTATTGGCCTTCCATTATGGATTTTACGGCGTGTATGCCCATCCGTGTGGCGATGACTCGATCGAAGGCTGATGGGCTTCCCCCTCTCTGTACGTGCCCTAAAATCGTTATCCGTGTCTCATATCCGATGCGGTGCTCCAGGTGTCGCGCGACCGTGTATGCGCTGGCGGCGCCTTCGGCGACAACGATAATCGTGTTGATTTTTCCTCGCTTGCGTTCTTCCAACAGGCGCTCAGCAAGCTTGTCATAGTCGACCGGGACCTCCGGAATGATCGCTGCCTCTGCGCCGGTGATGATTCCGGACATCATCGCGATGTACCCGCATTCCCGACCCATCACTTCAACGATGAAGGCCCGCTCGTGTGATGAGGCGGTGTCCTTAAGCTTCTGTATGGCATCCATCACGGTATTAAGGCAAGTGTCCACGCCGATGCTCATATCCGTGCCGTAGATGTCGTTGTCGATGCTGCCGGGAATGCCTACGCACGGTACCCCGTGATCGTCATTCAATAAAGCGCCCGCGGACAAGCTGCCATCTCCACCGATAACAATCAAGGCTTCGATTCCGTGCTTTTTGAGTTTCTGAGCGGCTTCATCCCGCACTTGGGCGACTTTGAATTCCGGGCATCTCGCTGTGCGCAGGATGGTCCCTCCACGCTCCATCGTTCCGGCAACGTCTTTGAATGTGAGGGGAGCGATCTCTTCATCCAGAATACCCGCGAAGCCCCGGGATATGCCATACACTTCCAAATCCATTTTTATCCCATAGCGAGTAGCAGCACGCAAAGCGGCGTTCATACCGGGAGAGTCTCCCCCGCTCGTTAAGATGCCAATTCTTTTGATACCCATACTGAGCCTCCCTCCGGACTGTCTAAAACCTTCCGTATCTGTTGAACGCATGCGACGGTCAATTCCGGCATACGCGCCAAATGGTCTAGTTTTTTCAACGCGATGATATCCATAAGAACGACGAAACCGCGTGATTCCCGATACGCGATGAACTCGCGCACCCCCAGCCCTCCGGCCATATAGACCGTGAAGTCCGCTTGGTTCAGTTTCAGCTGCCCTTGGATGGCGGATAAGGCATTTACCGTTTTCCCCTTGATTCTCCTGATCGTCTCGTTCTCCATCTTCAAACGGTCGAGAAATCGCCGCTCGAAGGCGTATAGATGCGCCCTGACCGCCTCCCGATCCAAGCCTAAAGCGGGACAATAGCCTGCCATAAACTCTTCATTCTCAGAAATATACCGGTCCCAAAATACCATCCAATCCCTTCGATCATACCGCAAGATTTCGAAAAAATCTTGCGATTTCTCCCTCAGTACACTCCTCACGCCCACTGCCCCCGTTCATTTTTTCTTTCTACGGAATAGCTCTAGAACCAACTGTACCTCTCCTCTTCCTATCTGAAGAGATTCGGCGATGTCCTCCGCGCTTTGCCCTTCCGAGGAAAGGTTGAGTATCTGATGCTCGATCGAGCTGGTTCGGAGGTCAACCGCGTCCGGCGGTACGGGACTAAAGGGTTCGCGTTTTTCTGAGACCGTCGAACCGATGTATTCTACCACGTTTTCACTTTCTACTTTCTCCGAACGGAGCTTTCCGAAGAGGGTTTCCATCTCTTTTTTTCGTGAACGTTCCAAAAGCTCCGATTCCGCTTTATAGGCTTCCGAGATAACGGAGGTCAATTTCATATAAGACTCGTTCGCGTGCTGGATCAATACGGACATCTCCTTAATCTTTTGTTCGAACGTGTTGATGCGCGTAGCCGATATGTGCTGAAAACGATTGACCAGTTCCAATACTCGCTCTTCCAAGTCGGAGATGTCCAGATGCGGAGAGGCCTGTTGCGTTTTCATATGGCGCAAGTAAGCGAACACCATCACCAACACGACCGTTACGGTGAGCAGCACGACGCTGACGACGATGATCATTTCCATAGGGGGTTCGGTCCGAGTCCTTTCGTTTCTTCTATTTTCACGCGCATTTCGAAAGGCATTGTGAATTCTTCTTTTGTCACGTGTTCCGGTCGGGTGAGCGTGGAGAACGCCCAGGCTTCTTCTCCGGTTACCTTGTTTCGTTGGACGAGCCTTTCGGCGTTATTTTTTAGCGAAGCCACCGCCCGCACTCCGAGATAGAAGTTATCTTCCAATATGGCCATAGCTCCCCCCTTTCACAGAAGAAGACCCCGTAAACGAACGTCGAGCCAACAGATAGCGAAAGTCGTTTGTGCCGCCCTACGATTCCTTTTACGGTTGTACAAGCCAATCAGTGCCGCAGCGCCCATTGTCTGAACAAATAAGATGTTGAAGGACCACCGGTTGCGATCGGATTTTTATATAACCGTCTGTTAGTATTCTTCCACCGGTCCTTTCCTGCGCGCCACCCTCTCCGAAGAGAGTTTAAGAATATGAGATTATATCACGAAGACGACTTATAACAAAAACGCGTGTGGGCATAAAAATGGCGTACTCCGCTATGGTTTGGTTCGCTTTTACGAGTTATATATATCAAGAATACTGTGGTCCGAGGTTAAAACTGTAATACTATCGATCCCTGATCCGCGTGTTTTTGCTTTTTCTAAACTGCAGTGTGGGTATAATATCGGTGTTCCCAGAGAGGCAGGCCCACTCGAAGTCGGCCCCACGAAGAGATGGGACGCTCACGCCGCGATGACTATATGGACTAAAAATCGCGAAGTCGATTCTGACCTTGTTTCTTCATTACACCTCATAACTTGGCACACAACGAGGATTGAAACGGTACTGTTTGTGCTATAATAAAACTCTATAAAGGTACCGTCTGTTGGCGAGGGTGTGAGGTAGATGAAAAAAGTGTTCTCTATCGCGGTGGCCGTCTTTTTTATCTTGGTAGGAGTGCTCGGGTTGTTGTCTTCCCTTACGACTTTTTCGATCGATTGGCGGTTTTTGGGAGCGGCGATCCCATTATTCATCGGGCTCTTTTTCCAAGTGCAATACTTTACCGAGAAGAAAGAACCCGGATTACTGGTGCCGGGGGGTACTTTGACGGTGATCGGCATATTAGTCCTACTGGATTTTTTCTTCACCGACTCGGTGAGCGAGTATATCTGGCCTTTCTATATCCTCGCCCCGGCTGTGGGTCTTTTCCAGTTCTATTGGTTTGGCAAACGAGATCGGGCTTTGCTGATTCCGGTTACCGTGCTTTCCGTCGTGTGCGTCGTCTTTCTCCTGGTCACTCTATATCAAATTCCACCGTTTTCTTATATCTTGCCTATCTTGCTGCTCGTTATCGGAACCTTTATGCTTTACACCTACTTCAGAAAGGGGAGAAAACCGTGAAAAAACCTATCGCAGGGCTATTCTTCACATTATTGTTCTGTTTAGCCGCAGGCATTCTTTACGCAGGGGGTCCAGAGGGAATCTTATCGGAAGCGATACGGGGGTTCACCGGTGATCATGTGGTCGGGGAACCTATAGTGGCGGGAGAGGTCGTCATCATCCCGATCTTTTCCGCGGACTTTTCTTTCGGAGAAATCTCCGGAGGCCCTGACGGAGAAGTGTGGGGAAGCGGCGCAAGCGGAAAGCTGAATTTCCTTCCTTACGCGATCGCCATCGTGGATCAAAAGGGCGTACGCGTCTTGCCGGTGTCGAATAAAAAAACGTTCTTCGAACAGGTCGTAGAAGCGCTTCCAAAACTAATGCCGATCGTTCAACAGGTGATCGGGTACTTTTCTTTAAATTCCGGGAGCGCCGCCCTCGAGATGCCAAAAACGGGCTCCGAACAGATAATAGACGTGGAAACCTTACAACCCACCGATCGAGTGGCCGAACTCTACCACCGTGTTCAACTGGGCTTACCACCCGAAGACTATCAGGAGATCTTAGCGGAAGCGCGCGAGTTGCTGCCTGAAGACCCGGGAAACGCCAAGCTTCACTCGGTGAACGCCTATGCGACGATGATGATGATCCAAAAAGCAGGCCCGTTGCAACAGATCCGCATGGCGCTGGAAGCTCAAAAAGAGATCGACACGGCGCTGTCTCTGGATCCCAACGATATTTTAGGTCTGATCAGCCAAGGGTGGATGAATCTACACAATCCGATGGGCCGTATCGACCTCGCCGAGGCTGCCTTCGAAAAAGTGTTGTCTATCGATCCCGAACACCTCGAGGCGCTGATGGGCCTCACGATGGTCTATGAGAAGATGGGTCGGTCCGAAAAGGTCAAGGAATGGGCCGAAAAAGGGTTGGCTTTGGACCCGGAAAACGAGTATTTCTTAAACCTCATCCATTGAGCCTGTTCCATTCAGGTGAGGAATGGATGGGAGATACCGGACGAAAGCGAAGCTTAACAGCGCTTTCGTCTATTTTTGTCCTGTGTGAGTAAGATCTATGGGGGGGATTGCGATGGCGCCAGAAAAACATCTCGCGCTTTTCTATCAAGACCGTGAGCACCAAAGACGTATGATGATGCCGTTTTTTTCCGAGTGCCTGAAGCAAGATCTCAAGGTGCTCTACATCACCAATGACGAAACCACGCGGTGGATCGACGGTTTATTTTCGAAGCTCACCGTTTCTTTGGACAAACACCCGAAAGACCAACAGATCAAGGCGTGGACTGCCGAATCCGTTTATCTGAGAGAAGGAACCCTGAATTTCGATTCGATCATCAGGATACTGCAGCGGGAGGAAAAACGTGCGGAGTCTGAGGGTTTTGAAGGGTTATCCTTTTGTTTGGAAGTCACCCACATCCTCTTGAAGCTCTATTCTCTTTCTTCTTTCAGAACTTTTATGAACGCCTTGAACGTCTTTCTCGCCGGCAATCACCGGATTCTGTTTCTATATCAATCCTCGATCATCGAGGCGGTATCGTTAATGCAGATTTTAACCGCCCATCCCTACATCGCCGTGGGCGACGAGTTCATCAAGAACCCATACTATACCGCTCCGGAAAAGAACCCTGCGCAAGTTTTCTTCACCTATCTGATGCAAAATCACGAATACTTGGAAACGATCGCCGTGAATCGAGAAAAGATCCGAGAGATCACCCTCGCGCGCGATCGCTTTGAAGGCCTGTGGCGATCCGCGACCGGCGCGTTGGACGAAACCAAGGGGGCTCTGACCTCTTTGGAGCAAGCGTTGAAGGAAAAGACCGCTTCCGAGGAGAACTTTCGAGAGGAGGCGGAACGTTTGCTGCGATTGTCGTCCGAGCAGGCCCGTGGCCTATCGGTTATGGAAGAGCGGCACAAGGAGCTCGTAGAGAGGGAGCAAGTCCAAAACCAAGAGACCCAACGCTTACAGGCGCTCCTTTCTCAGGCCGAAATCCGCGACTCAGAACGGACCGACCGGGTGACCTGGTTGGAGAGCCAAAACCATCATCTTAAGGATGAATTGGAACGTCTCGAGAAAGAAAAGTCCGAAGCTGAGTCGAAGTTTTCTGAATTTTTCCAAGGAAAGGCGCTGGAGATCAAATCGCTCGAAGAGAGTCAAATGAAAGAGCGGATAGAGTGGAACGAGGTCAAGAGAGACTTAGAGGATAGGGTCGGGGATTTGACGCAACAGTCCCTGAGAGAAAAGAGTCGGTTTGAAGAGGAGATCTCCGCTTACATTCGAGCCATAGACAGGTTGGAAACCGAACTTGCCAATCAGAAAAGTCTGACGATCGAATCTGAGATAGAGCGACACCGCTTGGAAGCTTCTTTGGCGGAGCAGGAGGAAACCCTCGATCTGCGTCGTCAGGAGGTGCGCTCGGCCCAAGAAACACTCTTGAAGGAAAAAGAGGAGTGGACCGCGAAGATCAAGGTGCTCGAAACCCAGTTAACGTTGGGGATCGAAGAAGGCCGACGCACTGAAAAAGCCCTTAAAGAGGCACTGAGTGAGAAGGCCGCACAGAATGACCGTATCGAAGCGCTTACGTTGGAGTCTTCTATGGCGAAAACCGAGCGCACGGACTTGTTTAGAGAGCTTGAGCAGGTCAAGGCGCTTCATAAGGCAGAAACGGAATCCAGGCAGGAAAGCGAGCGGAAAACCGGGGCTTTGCTTGCGGAGAGAGAACAGTATCGTTCTGAAAAAGAAAGGTTAAGGCGAGAGATCGAAACCGTCTCCGATCGTATCGAAGCCCTTTCCGCGGAATTGAACGCCCTGGAAGTCGAGAAACAGGCTTGGAAAGAAGAGCGGAGCGGCTACTTGGAGAAGATCGCCCAGTTGACCGAGCAAATAGAAAGAACGGCCCAAATGAAAGACGAGCTCGAGCTGTTCTGCGAGGACGCAAGAATCCGGAGCGAAAATTCTTCGCGGGAATTGGAGAGCGCAAGGCAGACGATCCTAGAATTGAGCGCGCAGAAAGAAGGGCTTCTCCAAGACTTGGAGAACGGAAAGGCCCAGATAACCTCGCTGTCTGCTCAAGTCGAAGAAGCAAAAGAGATGGCTGAGAGGAAACGCAAATGTTTGGGGGATTTGAAGCTAAGGTTGGAACAACAAGAAACCTCCGAACTGCGTCTAAGAAAAGAGTTGGCGGAATCGAACAAATCATTGGCCGAATCTCGAGCCCTTAACGAAGACTTGAACGCGAAAGAACTCGAATGCCGAGACCGCATCGAGCACTTGAAGATACGGCTCGATCAGGAAGAAAGCCTTTTCCAAGAGGTTCAGAAGGAAATTTTCTCCTATAAAGCGCAAATCAGCATCTTGGAGGAGCGTCTCAAAGATGAGGAAATACGACATCGAGAGAAAGACCGATTCGCGGCCGATTTGACAGGGTTAGTCGAGTTGCTCAAAACCGAAAACGAAGAGGTACGCGAACAGTATCGGCAGATCAGGGATTTGAAAAACCGCTTGGAAACTCTTTGGATGGCGAAAGGGCTAGAGCCTGGGATTGCTCGAAAGAATGAAAGACTAGCGTCCGCCTATAGCCTCGGGATCGTATCTAAATGTGCCGCCCCTGACGACGGGGAGGTCGGAGACCACGAGTGTAGTCAAGAGGAGCGGGAGGAGAGGGACGTTCAAGTCAAACTCCTTCAAGAGACTGTCGAGAGTTTACAGAGAGAACGTTCCGAATTGCTCTCGTTATTAGAGGTAGCCGACGACGAGCTCAAGAAGGCTCAGAGACCGGAAGAGGATTTTTTAAGCAGAGACTAAAACCGAATGGAGAAGCGAGAACGATCAAAAGGGAGTGGCCGATGTGAGCGGAAAAGAACACGTTGTGACAGAATACTTGTGTCTACACGCGCTCTTATTCTATAATCCCTATGGCCACGATTCTTTATTTATTCTTTTTTGATCGGAGAAACTTAAAGAGGGGGACATTATATGGGGAGAAAGGGTCGAGATTTTCTTCTATTTTTACCGATCTTACTATCGCTTCTTGCGCTATTCTCGAGTTGTGCGCAGGTGAGCGGTCGGATAAACCCACCTGAGACGAAAATTGAGACGAAAACTCAAAAATTCGGCCCTTCGGGTGTCACCATTGCCTTTTCCGGCAAGGATGAGCGGACCCCGCCAGAAAAACTCACGTACGCCTATTGGGTCTACCGACTCGTTGAACCTACGGAAAAAAATGCGAAGAGCGACCCCTTCACCTTCGAAAGAAAGCCTGTTCTCGAAGCCTCCTCTACCGTTGCGCAAGCGGCCTTGGACAGTCAGCGCCTTAAAGAAGGGCAGTTCTTGTTCGCTGTCGTGGCGGTGAACGAGTTCGGGTTGGCTGACGAAAGCCCGGCAGAGCACGTTTTCCGAATCGACCTGACCCCGCCTGCTCCCCCGCAGGTCGAAGCGATTCTGAAAGCGGGCAAAGTCAAGGTGGCCTGTGACTACGACGACACGCCGGAGGATCTTGCCGGTTATGCCTTCACCGCGCTCTCCAACAACGATTCGCGAACTACGGAGCAACCCATCGGGATTTGGACTTTTCCTGCGAAGCTAGGAGAGGTTTACGAGATCGAAGTGTACGCGTACGATGATGTGGGAAATCGCTCCAAAACGGCAACCCTCGAATGCGACGCCTCGGAAGACCATCCACCGGTCTTGCTTACGGCGCTCCCCGCTCTGCTAGGCGTAAAAACCGTTGAGATCGAACTGGACTACTATGATGATTGGGATTCGCAGACCCAAATAGCCATAGAGGCGACGATCTCCAGCGTAGCCCTCAAAATCAAAGACGGTCGCCTTCAAATCAACTACGATCAGCTTTCCGAAGGCACGAACACCATCTTATTGGAGCTGAAGGATACAAACAAACACGTACACAGAGTGCAAAAGGAAGCCTTCGTAGACCTGACGCCTCCGCAAATACCCGATGAGCTGTCTATTCAAAACCTGTCGAACGGCTATATGGTCAGTTGGAAAAAGGCGGTGGAGGCCGATTCTTATGCGCTGTACGGATCCAATGACGGTAACGATTGGGAACAGATCGGCACGACCAACGATCAGAAACTTTATTCGCCCCAACGGTTTCTGCATTTTGCCGTTTCTGCTTTCGACAAAGCCGGCAACGAAAGCCATATCTCCTACCCCGTTCGAACTTACGATGAGATGTACTCTCCGGTGATCAGCTCCACGATAGACAGCATCGGAGGCAATACGCTCCTGACGACGCTCTTCTCCCCTTACCTCATTAAAAGCCATCTGGTCATTCCAGATAACGTTTCTTTGGCCTTCGAGCGGGGAGTCGAGATCACCTTCGTGGACGAGGGTGAATTGGAAATAGAGGGTGAACTGATCTCCATCCCCTCTCGGACGGACCGGTACACTCGTTTTCTCATTCAGAGGGAACCGAACGGCCAACCCTTCATTAAAGTCGGAAAGGGTAACGTATGGTTGGAAAAGATCATTTTTGAAAATCCGGGGAAAAACGGATGGTTGTTCGCGATGAGCCGGAACAGCAACATCTTAATCAACGACGCCCAAATAAAGGGTTTTGAAACCGTCGTGTGTTGCAATAGCTCCGATAGCTTTCAGATCACGGAGTCCGAGGTGGAGGCCGAAAACTTCGTCGTTGGAGACTCCGTGAAGAATATGAAGATCACGTGCAGCGCGATTCGAGCCAAAAACGGCATTAGTCTGAACAATGTGCAGAACCTTTTCTTATCCGAGACCATTTTGGAATGCGGCGAGTCATTGATGACTACATCCGGACTCAGCAACATCAAGATAGAGAACTCGACCCTACTTTCCTCGCGTAACGGCATACAGGCTCAGAAGCTCACAGTCATTGAACTGTTCGATTCCTCGATCTCCGCATCTAATACGGCCCTAGCGATAAATGGCGCCTCTTCCTTGAATATACGTAAATCGAAGATCAGCGATTCCGAAGTGGGTGTGTCCGCGATGCAGAGCAGTTACGTCTCTATAAGCGAAAGCGTGATAAGCGGATGCGACCGGGGCGTGCAAGTGGTCAACAGCGACCTGTCCATCAACGACTCCACCTTCGAGCAAAACGCCACGGCTGTGGCTTTACAAGGCCGTAACGCGTTCGAGCAAAAGAAAGTGGTCTTTACGGGCAACGACCTCGATATCAGCCGAGATGAACCGTAGTTTTGCCGAATTCGAGCGGTCGCAAAACTACTACGAGGCGATAACGGGAGCGAGTGAAGGGATTCCAAAAGAGCATCGGATAACCCACGCCACGACTCTGTTGCTATGGTACTGCGGGATTCCCCCTAAAGACGCCTTCTTCGCCGAAATCGGGTGCGGCGTCGGTTTTTCTATGTGCTGGATGGCGAAGACCCACGGGATACGGGGAATCGGTATCGAAAAGCAAACGGAACTAAAGGATTCTTTCGACCGTCTTGCGCAAAGAGCTGGGGTGTCCGGACAGGTGTCTTTTCTTCCACTCTCCGCCGAAGAGGTTCCCAAAGCTTACTCCGCCGGTTCTTGCGACTTCGTGTTTTCCAACCCTCCACATTTCGAGCATCAACGCGGGAAATCCTATAGGGATTCGATTCGCCAAACCTTTCGCTCCCTGGAGGGCCCAGCCTACGAAAGCTTCTGTTTCGCGATCGCGCACCTCCTCAAACCGCGCCGGCGCTTTTATTTGGTCCTCGCCCCTCAGTACCTACCAGAATGGATAGAGCACCTCTCCGAGCTTCGATTGAGAGTGAAGAACCTGTGTTTCGTTCACGGTAAACCAGGAAAGCACGCGGAACTCGTTTTGGTGAAAGGAATAAAGGAAGGAAACCCCGGTTTCTTGGTGGTCGATCCTCCGGTTTTTTTGAAAGAGGGTTAAGTCTGGCTGGGAGAGGAGGATTCGAACCTCCACTTACGGATCCAGAGTCCGTAGTCCTACCGTTAGACGATCTCCCAAAACACCCGCAATTATACACGAAAGCCCTATCGATGTCAAACGGGCGCCTGCTACGGTCAGCCCCTCCGACTCCATCTGAGAATCAGCCTTTTCATCTCCTGTTTTCTCAAAAGGAGTAGGGCCAAAAGGTACACCAAAACGCCGCACACGAGCTCTAAAACCACGAGGGGTTTGGAGTAGCTGTAGGTCTTAGCGATCATCAGCAGGACGGCGCTCATCACCGCGGTCGCGCTGACCGTTTTCAGGAGTTCGGAGAGCTGTCTTCGCGTCATTGTGAGCCCTTTTATCCTGATGAGATGGACGAGCAGGAAAGCGACAGGTGTCATCCCCGCGAAAGAGGTTGCGAGGGCGACCCCGTAAGCGCCTTGGATCGGCGCTAAAGTGAAGTCTAGAATAACGTTCGTCCCTACCGAGATACAGCTCGCGAAAAACGCGACATTCCCTTTTCCCAGCGCGTACTCCGCTTTGGAAAGCAGGAAATAGACGCAATAGAACGGAAGTCCGAAGAGATACCCGAGTAGGATCTTCGAAGTGAAGACCGTCTCATAAATCCCGAATGCCCCTCTCTGAAAGAGGAAGACGACCAATCCTTCCCTCAACAGGATCATCCCCGCAGCCGCCGGCAGGATGAGCAACAACAGCTTTTCCAAGTTGTCGGTGACCATTTCTCGGAAAGAATCCAAAGAGCGTTTGGAGAGCTGGGATAAGGCAACGGTCGACACCGACACGCCGATGACCCCCAAAGGCAGCTGATACAAACGATTGGCGTACTGTAGCAAAGAGATGCTCCCTTGACCCAGGTGCGAAACGACGATCGTATCGATCAGAGAATTGATCTGCGTGATCGAAACGGCGGCCATCGAGCTTAAAAATAGGCTCGAGAACTCTTTCATATCCTCTCTCACGAAATCGATCTCGAAACGGTACCCCGTCTTTTTCTTTCCGATAAACAAAACGCTGATGAATTGGAAAGCTCCGCCGATCAAAAAAAAGACCGTCGGCCCAAGGATACGAGGGGTGAAGTAGGGAGAGAGCAAGATACCGGCGATCGTGAACACGTTGTGGATCGCGGGCGAGAAGGCCGGAACGAAATAGATGTCGTGGCTATTCAGAATTCCCGTTTTGATCGCCCATAGGCTGATAAAGATGATGAAAGGGAAGGCGACAACCCCACACATCACGGCCATTTCTCGTATTGCCGGTTCCATACCCGGCGCGAACAAGTAGATCAAATAAGGCATAAAATAGTAACCTAAGAGGGTGCAAAGGATCAGGATTGGCACGAACACCGTAAAAATGGTGTTGGCGAATCGTGTGGCGGAACGCGAATCGATCATAGCCCGCTTGTTGTAGATCGGAACGAAGGCGCTCTGCAGAGCGCCTTCACCGAAAATACGTCGTAAGAAAAAAGGAAGTAAAACCGCTACGAGATAGGCGTCATATTCGGGAGAACTCCCGAATACGTTGGCGAACATCGCGTCCCGGACAAGTCCCAACACGCGGCTCATCAAGGTGGCAACGGCCATGTAGAGAGAAAACTTGATCGTTTTCGACACGATGCGGTTCGCTTACCCTCTGGCTTTCATACACTCAACGATAGTGTGATGGAAAGGCGCAATAAAACGCCGCGGCTTTGACCAAGTGCTCAGAAGGGCACTGGTCTTGGTTACTATGGGCGTAGATTTCGTTCGCTGGACCAAATCCGAAGGTCGGGATAGAAAAGATCCCGGCGGTCGCTATCCCGTTCGTACTGAAGGTCCATTTGTCTATCAAAGGCTCTCGATTGAATAGGCTCCGATAGGTCGCCGCGGCCTGCTGAATGATGGGGTGTTCTTCAGGGAAAACCCACGTTGGGAAATACTTTTCTACGGGGTATTCCACTCCCCTATAGGTAGGCGTTTTATACTGTAACACCTCGATTTTGCCCGCAACACCCTGTGTGTCCAGAACGCGCTGGAGTTCCTCGACACTACTCGCTTTCGTTTCTCCTGCAGTCAACCTGCGGTCGAGGCTTATCGTGCAGCGATCGGCGATCGCGTTGAAAGAAGGAGAGACGGAGGAAATCTCGGTAACCGCGATCGTTCCTTTTCCCAAAAAGTCATCGTGACGTAAGCGCTCGTTCAGCTTTTCGATCTCGGCTACGATCGGCATCATCTTGTAGATCGCGTTGTCTCCCCGTTCCGGGGCGCTCGCATGGCACGATCTTCCGTCTACGGTGATCTGAATCTCCATTCGCCCCCGGTGGCCACGATAGATGTTGAGGTTCGTCGGTTCGGTGATGATCACCACTTCTGGCCGCAAGATTCCTTCTCTCAGGATATACTGCCAGCATAGCCCGTCGCAGTCTTCTTCCATAATCGATCCGACGAAATAGCAGGAACAGTCTTTGTTCAAGCCGAGCTCTTTCATCATCTTTCCGGCGTAGACCATCGCAGCCATCCCGCCCTCTTGATCACTGGCCCCTCTCCCGTATACAATCCCATTTTCGTACTTGCCTTCATAGGGATCAAAATCCCAAGTATCCGGGTTTCCTATGCCAACCGTGTCGACGTGCGCGTCGTAGGCGATTATCCTTTTTCCATAGCCAATTCTGCCGATCACGTTTCCGAAGGGGTCGATTTGGACCTCATCAAACCCCACTTTTTTCATTTCTTCGGCGACGCGGTCCACCACACGCTTTTCTTGTGATGAGGGGCTGGGGATTCGAATCATGTCTCGCAAAAAACGGACCATATCCATTTCGTAACGTTTTGAGAGATCTTGGATTTTTCGAAAATCGATCATCGTATCACTCCTTCTTTAATGTTTCGGATAAATATTTTTGATGTTAGGCAACTGAGATAGTGGATCCAGTGTTTCATTTTTTTGGTTTCGGATTTCGAAGTGCAAGTGCGGGCCGGTACTGTCACCGGTGCTTCCGACCCGGCCAATCACTTCCCCCCTTTTCACATTTTGGCCAACGGTGACGCACAGGGCAGAAAGGTGTCCGTACCGATACTTCTGTGTCGCGTCCGCTATTTCGATCATAATGCCGTAACCGCCATTTTCTCCCGCGTGGCTCACGGTCCCCGACGCGCTCGCGAAGATCGGCGACCCTTCCGGGGCGGCGATGTCCACCCCGGCGTGGAACGCTTTCAAACCGGTGATCGGATGGACTCGGTTTCCGTATAAAGAGCTGATCTCTCCATAAACTGGCCACAACAACTTGCCGGGTTCCGAATAGAACTTTCTCCCAATCTCACCGTAAGGGATGAATATCTCCTGTCCAATACGTAGGGTGTACGGGAACTTCAGGCCGTTGGCCGCGGCGATAGCGTTCAGGTCGGCAAAAAACGAGCAGGAGATCCAGCTCAGGCTATTTCCTTCCGCGACGCGATAGACGTAGCCGCTCGGGAAGGGGATGGTGACAACCATACCGGGAGACAGCTTGAGAGGGGACCCTGAGCGATTCCAATCGAGAAAGACCGACACAGGCAACTGATAGATCCGACAGATGGTCTCTATCGTATCGCCCGAATTGACAAAATGGCGGAGCGCCACGTAAGAGAAAGATATCGAGGAACAAAGACAAAGGCAGAAAACCCAGAGAATGAACCTTCGAAAACGCATCAAAACCCCCCAAGTATCACAATATCGGGACCACAAACGCCTTTCCGAATGGGCACATCACGAAAAACCCCGTCGAAACGCGCACGAGGACTCGACGCGCCCTTCTCCGGGTTGAGTCCTGCGGCGGCTCTATCTTTGGACCCGAACTAGCCGCGATAGAAAAGACTGAACACCCAAGAGCTGAGGAAGGCGAGTCCCGTAAAGACCAAAAACCCATAACCAGCGATATCCTTCCGCTTCCCTTTGTCCGCATCTTCTTGGTCCTCATCCTTCCGCCTTCGTATCAACAGGATCCAAGAAAGGTTCACGGTGAGGATCCCGACGGCGAATAGAAAATCCGCGGAAAAACGGGGAAAAAAAGGAAACAGCGCCAGAGAAAAAAGGAAAAAAACTACCCAGATGTAAAACGGAATGAGAACGATATAATTTAACCTTTGGTTTTTTGTTAATCCTCTCATCTATCGGTCGATCCCCATAAACTTTCTCACGGTGCCGATGAGCTCGCTCTCGGGATATAAAAGCAAAAACCGCAACCCGTTTTCGTACCAGGAAGGCTCTCCGCTTTTCCTCTGAACCGAGATTAGCATCAACAGCTTTTGATCCGCCGTTGAAGAACTCGGATAGGTGTAGATGAACTTACGGAGGTAATGGTTCAATTGATACTCGTCGCCCAGTTTATCATACTCTCCGATGATCATATCGATAATTCGTTCGTAATGGGCCGAGTTCGGAAACCTCTCCTCGAATTTCTTCAGAAGCGAGAGGTTTTGTAGTGGGTCGGCGTCGGTGGCCTGTGTTAAGATCGACAGAAAGGCGTCCTCATCGTTTTCGGGTATCTCCACTACCAGGTCTTTGCCCAAAGAAATATCCTGGATATAGTGGAGCATTCGGTCTATAAACGGCGACGTCGGAAAGCCGGTGACGAAACGAGAGTAACAGTCTATGGCGCGTTGTTTGTCCGCCTTCTTCACATAGGTTTCAAAGGCGCGGTACATCTTCTCGGATTCGGATAGCGCCAACCCAAAATACTTTTCTTGTACGATTTGCTTTAAAAAAAGGGTTAAGGATTGGAGGACAGAGGCGGCTAGCTCTGGATCCTCCGGATTCGAGAGCTCTTCGGCGGACAGGGGTCTCAACACGGTATCTTCATTCGCCTGCACCCGTATGGTCGACTTCGCCCTTTCAATGCATTCTAGCGCACCAAAGACGAAGGGGCTTTGTAGGTAGAAGTTTTCCCAAGTGTCCCATTTCCATTCTATCTGTACACGACCGCCGACGATTTGGTAAGCGGTTTCCACGGTTTCGTCGACTCCAAGGGCTACCGTCCCCGCGGGGCACCGTCGTTCACTTTTCTGTTTAGCCATCTTCCGAAAGCTACCGCCTATTTATAGGCGCGGACCATCCTTCCTACCTGGTTGGTGATCACGCCGTCTATGATGCTGCGGTCTCTTAAAAACTCGGTGACCGGGATATCGTCGATCGTCCACCAAAAGAGTCGGATGTTGGAAGCCTTGACCTTTTGCAAGAATCGAACGGTCCCCTCTACAGGCAAACGGTTGAAGAGTTGCATAGGCAGGTGCAGCGAGTAGGGGAGGTATCCGGCCAAAAGTGCTTCGAAGGAGGTGGTGTTGACCGAAGTATGCGACACGGACACGTATTTCACCAGTCCTTCGCCGATCAATAGACCGATTTTGACTTCGGGTAGCGCGTTTCGAAGTTCTTCCAACGGCTCAAATAAGAAGGACGAAAACACGATCTGAAAAGACGGTTCGTACGTCTTCATCAGTTTGACGAGCGGGGCAACGGCATCCGGTGACTTGATCTCCACGTTCAGGAACCCGTCGTCGGGAAAGGATTCAAAGACTTCATCCAACAACGGAATAGACAACCCGTTCTGGACTTTTGCTTTGCGGATATCCGCGTAGTCGAGTTCGGCGACCTTGCCAGGGATACCCGCCACGCGTAAGGTATCCTCGTCATGGATCACGACGACCTTGCCGTCTCTCGACGCTCGGATGTCGAGTTCCACGCCATCTGCCCCGGCTTCCATCGCCTTTCGAAATGCCAAAGTGGTGTTTTCAGGGTACTCGCTCGAGTAGCCACGGTGACCAAAGATGAGAAAAGACACAGAAACCACCTCGTTTCGTTTTGACAGTCTATTATACACTATCCGCGGTTTATTCAGTCATCAGGGTGTGTGTCAAGTTATGGGGTGTACTCAAGAAACAAGGCCAAAATCGATCACACTGTTTTTAGCCCATATAGTCATCGCGGCGTAAGCGCCCCTTCTTTTCGCGACGGCGCGATACGCTTTTGTGCCTGTCTTGAAAAACAGGGTTCGCACAGAGGGCACAGAGAACACAGAGAAAAGAATCTTGGGAACGCCTTGCGAACGCCAAACTTTAGTTTGGCATGGTTTGTGAAAATAGAAATGCAGCAGCGCGTATCGCAAAGGTATGAAAGTATCGTGGGGTCCCGTTGGTTACCCCGCGATAACTTCACACAGGCATCGCGGCGTAAGCGTCCCTTCTTTTAGCGACGGCGCGATACCTCTTTTCCGAGCCTATCGCGGCTAAAGAAGGCTAAGGCCGGATCGCGGGGTCGTAAAAACCACTTACCCCGCGATAACCTCACAAGAGCCTCAGCGTAAAAAGGATAAAAAGCGGACCTCCTCCTCATATCTTATTTTGTCGCATTTCGATGTTATACCCACACGAACTCCCCGCACCTGTCACCGTTTCGTGTATAATTCACTAGGTGAAAAACCGCAGCCGTTAGACGCTTGTAAAATGACAAACGATCAAAACCGAGGTGGTTACTTGTGGCAAAAATCAAGTTCGCGGAGACTTGGTGGGGAGAGAGCTGGATCAGGGCCCTCGAAGAAATCGACGTGGATACGAATCGGCTGCCAAGGGGCCGCACCTATGCGAGAAACGGGTCGGTTCTAGAAATTAAACGAACGAGAACGGGGACGATCCAAGCGAGGGTGCAGGGGCGTCGACCCGCCCCCTATCGTATACGTATCGCTTTAACGGAATGGTCGGAAGAGCAAAACGCCGCCGTCCTCGATCTAATACAAAACAGCCCCGCGCTCTCCTCCCAGCTTTTGATCGGTCAGATGCCCGAAAGTCTCGAGGCGGAGTTGGAGAAGCTTGGTGCCCGGATCTTTCCCTCTTCTTGGCGCGAAATGACGGCCTCTTGCAGTTGCCCCGACTGGGCGAATCCCTGTAAGCACCTCGCCGCCGTCTATTACCTGCTGGCCGTCGAAATAGACAAAGACCCCTTCTTGCTCTTCGAAATGCGTGGGCTGAAAAAGAAACGGATCTTAGAAACCGCGCGGCTTACCGATCAGACCTTGAAAAGCGCGGGGTGGGTTTTCGACGTATCTCAAACTCCTGTGACCGATACATACGAAGCTCCGACCCCCACGACGGAGGAAATCGAAAGCTATATCGTGCAACCCTATCCCATCGATAAGGCGTTGGGAGTTTTAGAAAAAAATCCCCGGTTTGACGATGGCCCCCTCATCCTGCAGCTTCTGCCCACGACTTACCGGAAGATTAGAGATTATTGGAACGGAGAAGCGTTCATCGAACCCGAAGAGCCCCTTGCTCATTCGTCTTCGATAACGATAGAGCATCGCGAAGAGGGACCCGTGTTTTTGGTAGATGAGCTTTACAAAAAAGAGGTTTCTGAGCTCACAGTCGCAGATTTTTTGTTTCGGATGGAAGGGGTCAGCCTCTCGCCGCTTGCAGAAGATCACGCTACGATGCGTTGGGTGAAAGACACTCTCTCCCTCGCCCGAAGACTCATCGCGTTAAACAGCTGGGTTCCCGTTCTCTACTCGGTAGGACAAGGCGAGGACTTCGGGATCCGCTACGCCCCCGTCTACTCCCAACCGACTCTTCGCCAGAAGAAAGTGGCGTTGAACGCTTCGGTTCCCACCGGACTTATTCACGACGCCAAAAACCGC
This sequence comes from Thermotogota bacterium ADurb.Bin062, assembly GCA_002071085.1. Taxonomy (GTDB): domain Bacteria; phylum Thermotogota; class Thermotogae; order MWEM01; family MWEM01; genus MWEM01. The sequence continues at coordinate 21,115 of MWEM01000004.1, forward strand.
CCTCTGAAGAGAGAACAGAGCGTGGACTATCTCTTGTCCGTCTTTTTGACACAGATGGTGCAAGAGCCTTTAGGCGGTGTGCTGCCTTACTCGTCGATAGAAATGGCGCGCGTCTTCTTCCTTGGGGAGGTGTATAAGGCGGATCATTTTCAACGGCAACAGACGAAAACGGCTGTGCAAAACTGGCTGACCCCGTTACACCTTTCCGACTCGGAGCACAATCTCGTCCTGGACATCCAGGTAACGAAAAAAACCCAGTTTTCGTTGACGGTCTCCGTGAAGCGCAAGCGCGACCTGTTTATCGACGCCGTACCGATGCAAAACTTCCTGAAAACCGCCGCGAACGGGGGCGAAAAAGAAGGGGCGCTCAAGCAGCTCGCCTGCCTTTCCGAATGGATTCCTCCCCTAAAGCGCTCTTTCGAAGAACGAACGATCCCTATCACCGTCGATGAGCTCATCCAGTTACTCAGCCAAGCGCGAGACTTCCTCGGTTTTTTCGGAGCGGAACTCGTCGTGCCGAAAGAGTTTAAGGACTTAACGCGTCCACGGGTCTTCGCGAGCGCAAGAATGAAAAGCGAACGAACGAAAGGCGTTTTAAACTTCGAAAACCTCCTCCAATTCGAATGGCGGGTCCAGTTCGGAGAAGACAACCTGTCTATAGAGGAGTTTGCGGCATTGATGAAGGGTGCGGAGCGGATCGTACTTTTCAAAGACCAGTATTGCTTGGTAGACCCTATCGAAGCGAAGAGGATGGTTGAGAAATATATGACTTCGCCCATCATCAGTGGGCCGGAGGGGCTGCGCGCCGTATTCGCCCAGGAGCTCGACGGATACCCGCTACGCTACGGAGAGGACGTCGAACGGCTGTTGAAGGGTTTGCGAAAAGAGCGGCGGTGCGAAGCACCGGGTACCCTCAATGGCCAATTGCGACCGTATCAGTTGAAAGGGTACCAATGGATGTTGTCGAACCTGCACAACGGGTTCAACATATGCTTGGCGGACGATATGGGTCTTGGTAAAACGATACAGGTGATCGCGGTGTTGCTCAAACTGCGCGAAAATAAAGAGTTGACGCGCCCCGCCTTGGTCATTTGCCCTGCTTCCGTAACGCGTAACTGGCGAAAAGAGATAGAGACCTTCGCGCCGGACCTGAAGTGCGAGCTGTATGGCGGGTCGAATCGCGAGATATCAGCAGGGAAAGACGTTTGGATAACGACGTACGGTATGGTCCGATCCGAGGTAGAACGCTTGAAGAGTTTTGAGTGGAGCGTCGTAATCGTCGATGAAGCGCAGAATATCAAGAACCCCGATGCCGACCAATCTAAAGCTATCGCCCAGCTCAACGGGCAATATAAGATCGCGATGAGCGGGACTCCAGTAGAAAACCGCGTGGCGGAACTATGGAGTCTGTTTAACTTCATTATGCCGGGATACTTAGGTCCCAGGAAAAAATTCCGAGAAGAATTCGCGATCCCCATCGAACGCCTGAACGACCCGGTTAAGACCAAGACGCTGAAACAGGCAGTCGAACCGTTTTTACTGAGAAGGTTAAAATCAGACAAGAACATCATCAAAGACCTTCCGGAAAAAGTCGTTCGGGAGGTCTACGTCACGCTCAAACCCGAACAAGCTGCTTTGTACGGCACCGTCTTAGAAGCCGCGGTAGGCGAGATAGAAAGCGCCCAAGGCATCAAGCGGAAAGGAAAGGTATTTTGGCTTCTCACCGCGCTCAAACAAATCTGCAACCACCCCGTGTCCTATACCAAGAGCGGGACTCCCGTCGCCGAGCACTCCGGAAAGAGCGAGAAAGCCTTTGAATTGCTGAAAGAAGTCATCAAAAGCGGTGAAAAGGCGTTACTCTTCACCCAATACCGCGAGATGGGCGCCTTATTGGCTGCGATGACACCCGAAAAGCTAGGAATCGACCCGCTCTTTTTCCACGGCGGGCTCACCCCTAAAGAGCGAGAAAACCTCATCCTCGACTTTCAGCAGCAACCCTATCATCCATTAATGATCATTACACTGAAGGCGGGTGGCACGGGCTTAAACCTGACCGCCGCGACCACCGTTATCCATTACGACCTATGGTGGAACCCGGCCGTCGAAAACCAGGCGACGGACAGGAGCTACCGAATCGGTCAAAAAAAAAGCGTCACCGTCCATCGGTTACTGACCGAGAACACCTTTGAAGAACGCGTGAACGAGCTCTTACAAAAAAAGAAAGAGCTCTCCGACGCCATCGTCGGCGCTGGCGAGCATTGGATCACGGAGATGAGCAACGAGGAAATCCGAAGCCTTTTTGAAATGAAAACAACCTAACCCGCGAGCTATCCTCTCCGTACTGAGATCGCCGCCGGGGCGCTGTATTGCTGGGAACGCCGGACTAAAGTTCGGCGTTCCCATTTTGGCGTTCCCCGATATTATACCCACACTATTATACCCATCCTCGAGTTGCATCGTGTATAATACCCGTGAAATGATTTCCCGTAGGGAGGCCACAGATGGAAAGACTGAATAACCCCCACGATAGGTTTTTCAAAGAAGTGCTGGGGGATGTCGCAAACACCCAAGCGTTCTTAGAGACCTATCTCCCCCCTGAAGTCTTACGAGCGATCGATGTGGGCACGATACAGGCGGAAAAGGACAGCTTCATAGAACAAGACCTGAAGGAGTTCTACGCGGATTTATTGTTTCGGGCGAACATACGAAACCGAGAAGCCTACGTGTACATTCTACTGGAGCACAAGAGCTATAGCGACTATAACGTAGGTGTACAGCTGCTCAGGTATATGTCTGCGATATGGGACAAAGAAATAAAGAAACAAAAGAACAGACGACTACCGCTGATCTTACCGATAGTGCTGTACCAAGGGAAAGAGAAGTGGGGAGTGTCCACGCAGTTTGCGGACAGGATCGAAGGGGTCGAAACGATGGAAGGGTCTTTGAAAAAAGCTATTCCCCACTTTGAGTATTACCTATACGATTTTTCGTCAAATAGTGGAGAGGAGATCAAAGGGCCGGACGATCTACGCCTGTATCTGGAAACGATCAGGATGGCCTCGATCAAAGACCCGGAAAAGTTCAATGAAGCGTACGTAAGAATCACCACCGTCTTCGTCACGCGGGAAGAAACGGAAACAAGTGAAAGGCTTTACGATACTTTTATTCACTATCTCTATTATTTGATCGCACGAGAGGATTTCTTGAGACTGGTACAACTGACGCGAACGGTATCGGTGGAAAGGAGTGAAAGGATGCAAACGATAGCGGAATGGCTTAAGCAAGAAGGGATGGAAAAAGGACTTGAGGAAGGTATGTTAAGAGGACTCGAAAGAGGGATAGAAGTCGGACGCGAGCAACTTCTTTGGAAGCAGATCTCCAAAAAATTCCCACAAATCCCGCGGACATACTACGAAAAGCTGAAAACGCTTACAATAGACCAGCTTGACAACCTAGGCTTAGAGCTGATGGATATGCAAAATGTGGAAGAGCTGAAAAAGCATTTGCATGCGAAAGCCGGACTTTAGTCTGGAATGTTTTGGAAGAAAAAACAGGGTCCGTGTGGAGAGCACGGAGGATTCTTTGCTGGGAACTCCACACTTTTGTGTGGCAAGGTTATAGATTTTTCTATGCTGGAAACAGCGAACTTCAGTGCGGTATGGGTTCATTGTTCTCTCCGTGCCCGCCGTGCAACCCCTTTTTTCAAGACCTGCCAACTTAAAAGTTGGCGTTTCCAGAAACCAAGCCGAACAGAAGTTCGGCCTTCCCAAAGTCCGCTCTCAGGAAAACAAAAAGACCTGCCGCGCAAACAGCTCGCTCCACGGTAAATCGGGGTTTCGGTTACCAAAATCAACACGTACCCTTCCAAGACCGTAGCGAAGAAACCTTGCAATTTCGATGCCAGATGAGATACAATATATACGGAGTCTTCCTCGGATACGCCGTTTTCTTTCGGGGCTCAACCGGGGAAGGAGAACGAGCGGCCGCGGCTATCTCGTTTACGATACGAAGTGGCTTCGGTTGAAACGGGTATTCGGATTTTTGGTTTTCCTTTTCCGGTTTTAATCGTCGAGCGATTAAGACCGTCGAAAATCAGAAAACGTTTCTTTGTGAACAGCGGTTATGAGGGGGGATCATTCGGATGGGTCATCTCGAGCGATTTATCAGATGGATGACGATGCAGCGGTATTCGCCGCAAACGATCAAAGAGTACAAACGGGAGATCGAGCGTTTTTTTGCTTTTCTTCAGCGTGAAAACTTGCCTTATGACGCTTTGCAGATGCCGGATATAGAAGACTACCTTTTTTCTATCGAGGCTTCCGAAAGAACGCGTAATCGCGCTCTGTCCGCGGTAAAAGCCTTCTATCGATTTTTGGTGTCACGGGGAATCCTGGCAGTCGACCCCGCGAAATCGGTGAAATCGGTACGCGTCAAGCGGAAGAACCCGGTTTTTCTTTCCGAGGGTGAGTACCTCTCTTTGTTTCATCATTTGGATGGAGAGGGCGGTTTCCTTCCGGAACGCGATCGGGTGATGATCGCCCTTCTCCTCACAACCGGAATACGGGTGTCGGAATTGGTGCGGATCGCGTTCAAAGACATCTCGACGGATCGCGCCGGCCGGATAACCCTCGAAGTCCTCAGAAAGGGCCAGGAGATGGATTTCATCTACTTGAACTCCCAAGTGACGGCACTTTTCTCAGCCTATCTAGAAAAGAGACGGGAAATCTCGGTGGACAGCGACAAGGTTTTCCTCTCTTATCGTTTGGGCCCCCTCGAACGCTCCGCCGTCTACCGGTTGGTGCGAAAATACTTGGAGCAATGCGGTATAGAGAAAAGCAAGAAAGGCCCCCATATCCTTCGCCATACTTTCGCCACCGCCTTGATGAAAAAAGACGTTTCGCTGTTTAAGATCAAAGAGCTGATGAATCATAAAAATATCTCTACGACGGAGAAGTATTTGCATATCGTCGAAGAAGACCTAAAAGACGTTGTCGAACAGATAAAACTCTGAGTTGGTGGCGTGACTATGTATTCCTTACGGAAATTGGAATTCGACAAAGTGTTGGCCATGATCGCCGACCTGACGTTTTCCAGTTATGGAAAAGACGCGGTCCTTTCTCTCCAACCGATCGAGCATCCGCAGTTAGAATTGTCGAAGGTATCTCAATTGATCGATCTGTTTCGAGCATACGGAGAACCGCCTGTGGGAGGAATCTCCGATATCCGGAGGGAGTGGGCGAAGGTTCTCGTCGGGAAAATTCTGGAACCCGGAGAACTCAAACGCATTGCCGTCAATTTCGATTCCGTCGCTAGACTGAAACGTTTCCTCGATGAAAAGTCGCACGAATACACCTTCCTCACCCCTTTCATAAGCCGACTCCACACGCTGGAAACGTTCGTCAAGTTCGCTTTTCTCGCAATCGAGGATGACGAGTCGATTTCGAACCGAGCCTCTCCGAGGTTGAATCAAATCCGTGTGGACTTAAGGCGTGCTATGCGCGACGTTCGGGGGCTTTTGGACAAGCTGATGACCGGCGTGTTGAAAGAAGTGGTCCAGGACACCGACCTTCTCACGAGAGACGGTCGTTACGTCATACCGATCAAAGCCTCGAACCGCCATCAGGTCGCTGGGATCGTGCATTCATCCTCGGGAAGCGGCGCCACTTACTATATGGAACCCGAAGCCCTGGTTCCTATGAACGACGCCGTCCGAAACCTGCAATCTCAGGAGCGCGAGGAGATCAATCGGATTCTCAGAGAAATGTGCCAGATGCTCTTTCAGAGCGCGCGAGAGATCGCAGAAACGATCGACGCGTTGGTGGAATGGGACTCCTTATGGGCGCGGGCGCGGTTCGCGATCGAACAAGACGGGACGATTCCGGAAATCTCTCCGGATGGCTCCTTTTCCTTGAGAGAAGCGAAGCATCCCCTGATTGGAAAAGCTTGCGTGCCACTCTCGCTTTCTCTATCCGACGAATTGCAGGGAATCGTGATCACGGGTCCGAATACGGGGGGGAAGACCGTCTCGCTCAAGACAGTAGGACTCTGCCATCTTATGGGTTTATCCGGAATTCCGGTTTGCGCTGCGATGGGCACGCGACTCGGGCGTTTTGCTCACGTTTTGGTGGACATCGGAGACGAACAGTCGATCGAGCAGAGTCTGAGCACCTTTTCCTCCCATATGAAGAATATCATCTCGATCAGTGAATACGCCGGCCCCGACGCATTGATCCTTTTGGACGAACTCGGCGCGGGTACCGATCCCGTCGAGGGTTCTGCGATTGCGCTGGGGATCCTCGATGTCTTTCTGGAACGCGGGGCCAAAGTGCTGGTGAGCTCCCATATGACCCCGCTCAAATTGTACGCCTATCAGAGGAAAGAACTCGAAAACGCGTCGGTGATCTTTGACATAGACGATCTCAGACCCACCTTCCAATTGGTGGTGGGGTTGGCGGGCAGCTCCAATGCCTTGATCATCTCCGAGCGTTTGGGATTGAACCCAACCGTCGTCGATCGGGCGCGTAGCTTTTTAGATCGGGATGTCCACCGAATCGACGAAGTTTTGAACCTCCTTCACCGTCAAAAAATAGAGATGGAGGAGCAAAACAGCCGGGTTCGTCATCTCCGGGAGACTCTGGAAAGGCAGCAGCAATCTTTGGAAAAACAGCTCGAGGAGATTAAACAGAAGAAATACGGCGCCTTTCTCAAAGAGATAGAAGCGATGGAGGAAGAGTTGCGCCAAATCAGGCGGTACACCCAGACGAAGGTGGCCGAATTCAGGAAAGAAAAACCGCCGGCCGGCGCGGATATTGAGTCTTTCAACCGCGAGGTACAAGGGGATATCACCCAACAGCTAAAAGATCTTAAAAAGAACTGGGAGCGGTCGTTCAAACAAGAGAGTCGAGAGGCGGAGATCGATAGTCTGAAGCCGGGGGACAGCATTCTGCTGAAAGACAGCAAGCTAGTTTTACGGGTTGTCGAGGTCAAAGGATCGACGCTTCTAGTTGAAAAAGACGGGAAAAAGCTGGAAATCCCGAAGGGCTTTGTCGGTCAAAAGACCGAACCTCCGGCTTTACAGCCCGGCAAGGAATGGATTCACGAAAGCGCAAGCGCATTCCGCGAAGACTTCGTCGGAGACCGGCTCGATATTCGCGGGAAGACGGTGGAAGAAGGGATCGACGAGGTAGAGGCGTTCATCTCATTTTTGTTGATGAAAAACCGAAAGAGCGGCTGTGTGATTCACGGCAAAGGGACGGGGAAGTTGGCGGACGGTTTGTGGCAAAGGTTCGCCAAAGATCGGAGAATACAGTCTTATCGAATAGGAAAGCCCGAAGAGGGCGGAACGGGAGTCACGATTATTACCTTATCTTAATCTACTATGAGGGGGAATTCTAATGAAAAGTTTTCACTTGGAAGGAGGCATTCCGCTACGAGGTCAAGTCAGAATTAGCGGTTCCAAGAACACAACGTTGCCAATGATCGCGGCCTCTTTGTTAACAGATGAGCCGGTTATCTTAAAGAACGTACCGAATCTCGAAGATGTGAGAACGATGGTCGACATTCTCAAGCATTTGGGTGTGAGCGTTTCTTTCCGAGACGGGATGATGGCCATCAGCCCGAAGAACGGGCTAGGAAATCATTTGCCCTATGAGTCTGTACGGAAGATGCGCGCTTCGTTCAATGTGTTAGGCCCGCTTGTGATGCGCCACGGGAAAGCCCACGTGCCGCTTCCGGGGGGGTGTGCGATCGGTCCAAGGCCCGTTGATATGCATCTGGAAGGGATGCGGGCTTTGGGGATAGAAACCACGATCGACTACGGCGTAGTCTGCGCCGAACGCGTGAGTAAGCCGGACTCTATGACCTTTCATCTAAGAATTCCGTCGGTCGGGACGACCGAACAGCTCCTGTCGATCGCTGTCCTTATGGAAGGGTCCGAGATTGTGCTGAACAACGTCGCATTGGAGCCGGAAGTACAGGAGCTGGCGCTGTTTTTAAACCGTATGGGCGCGCGGATCGAAGGGATCGGCACCTCCGCCCTCCGCATCAAGGGCGTGAAGCGACTGCACGGTACAGAATACGAGATCATCCCGGATCGTATCGAAACAGGCACCTATCTATTGGCCGCCCTGGTCTCTCAGGGAGACGTCGAATTGGTCGGATATCATCCGACCCACAATGTCAGCCTTGTTCGGAAGCTTCGGGAGATGGGCGCTGACGTCCGGGAATCGGAGAACCGAATACGTGCCCGCTATCTTCGACGGTTAAACGGTACGGATTTTCACGCGGAGGTATACCCGGGTCTCCCCACTGATCTCCAACCTCAGTTCACTGTGTTGGCGGCTGTTTCCGAAGGCGTTTCCGTCATCACGGACACGGTCTTTTCCGATCGATTCCTACACGTGGACGAATTGAAACGGTTGGGAGCGAACTGCTCAGTGCGTAATCACGCGATCATCGTACACGGCGTGGACCAATTGAAAGGCGCGCCGGTCAAGGCAAAAGACTTGCGGGGGGCCGCCGCGCTCGTCCTCGCGGGGATCAACGCCAAAGACCGGACCGTAGTCCAAAACATCGATTACATTTTCCGGGGCTATGAGGAGATCATACCGAAATTGAGAGGAATAGGAGCTCAATGCGAGATGGTAGAAGAGGAGTTGGCGTCTTGAAAACGATCGTGATAGCAGGAGCAGGTTCGAAAACGGGAAAGACAACCGTGGCCCTCTTTTTGGAAAGCCTTTTACCACACTCATATGTAGTCAAATTGGGGGTAAGAACAGAACGCCAAGAAAACCGGATTCCCCTCTTTCCAGTTGACGCGGATTTTTCCGATATTTCTGATACAATACCCCCGGATACGGAGTATCTGATTATCGAAAGCGGGCGAATCGCAAAAAAAATTAAGCCCGATTGCCTGATCTATATGGATCTTCCGGAGGACGCCCCTACCGAGGACGATGGAAGAGCGCACGGCTTAGAAGACCCGCAGAGGGCACGGAAGGAGTCGACGCTGTGGTTGTTGGATACGGCGGATCTGGTAAGCGGAAAGAAGGTCTCCTGTCAGAAGGCTTGGGAGATTGCAGACCGCTTGGCGATTCAGAAGATCCTTATGGGGAAGATATTGGATTTCTTGAAAATAAAAGTGAAAGGTTGTCAGCTGGGCCTGTTTTAGAGATAGAGATAGAGATAGAGAAGGAGTGAGTGAGAGAAACGGATGAAGAAGTTTTCTAAATTGGAGGAATTCGCTCAAGAGGGGAAGGTTACGATCGATATCCCAGATCAGCTACCGCTCATCCCGATGCGCACCAATATGCTGGTCTACCCCGGATCGGTCATACCCTTTTACGTGGGTAGGGATAGGTCGCTGAACGCCTTGGAAGAGTCGATCGAGAAGATGAATCGACTCGTTTTTTTAGTGTGCCAAAAAAACCTTGAAATCGATGATCCGACACAAGCGGACCTTTTCGATATCGGGGTCGTGGCACAGGTGATGCAGTTGATGAAACTGCCGGACGGCACCTTCAAAGTCTTGGTGGAAGGGTTGGTGCGGGCCCGGAAAATCCGGTACGTGGAAGGCGAAAAATTCGACTCTGCGAAGATACGTATTGCCCTTCCGGAGTATCGCGTGACGAAAATGATCGAAGTCATGGTCCGGAAAGTCACAGAAGACACGCAAAGATACTTCAATATGACGAAAAAGCTACCCCCCGAGGCATTACAAGCGCTCGATGACACGTCGGACGTCGATCGGTTCGCGGACTTCGTCTCGTCCATTCTCCCGCTTCCGCTGGAAGACAAGCAAAAGCTGCTGGAGGCCGAGCACCCGAAGAATAGGTTGGAAGCGCTGATGGGTTACCTGGCCAAAGAGATCGATCTCTTAAAAGTGGAAGAAGACCTCGAGCGGAAGGTCCGCTTTAAACTGGAGCAGAATCAAAAGGAATACTATCTCCGCGAAAAGATGAGAACGATCAAAGAAGAGCTCGATGGCAGCGAAGAACAAGAGATCGTCGAGCTGCGAGAGAAGCTCGAAAAGGGTTCTTACCCCGCGTTCGTCAAAGAGAAAGCCTTGCATGAGATAGATCGGCTGGAAAAGTCCCCCACGTATTCGGCAGAATCAACGGTGATACGGACCTATCTCGACTGGTTGCTCGGGTTGCCTTGGAACGCGGAGACTGTCGATGAGATCAACATCAAACACGCGCGCAAGATCTTGGATGACGACCATTTTGGTTTGGAAGAGGTTAAAGAGAGAGTGTTAGAGTTCTTAGCGGTCCGCGCCTTTTCCAAGGGTTTAAAAGCGCCGATCCTCTGTCTGGTCGGACCTCCGGGTGTGGGCAAGACCTCGTTGGGACAGTCCTTGGCGCGCGCGATGGGGAGAAAGTTCGTTCGGCTTTCCCTCGGCGGGATGCGTGACGAGGCGGAGATCCGAGGTCATAGACGTACTTACGTCGGCGCCCTTCCCGGGCGTATTATACAGCTCATCAAAAATAGCGGGGTTCGCAATCCAGTGATCTTACTGGATGAGGTGGACAAGATGGGACAGAGTTTCCAGGGCGACCCAGCTTCAGCGTTGCTAGAGGTGCTCGATCCCGAGCAAAACGTCAACTTCGTCGATCATTTTATAGAGGTGCCCTTCGACCTTTCAAAGGTCATCTTCATCACCACGGCGAACGTCCTTTACACCCTGCCCCCCGCGCTGAAAGACCGGTTGGAAGTGATCGAAATCCCCGGGTACACCGAACTCGAAAAGCTGGAGATAGCCGAACATTACCTGATTCCGAAGATTCTCGCCGAACACGAAATGACAAAAAAAATCCGGTTTTTGCCTTTAGCGATTCGAACGGTCATCAAATCATACACACGAGAGGCCGGTGTTCGAAACCTCCATCGGGAACTCGCCAGCCTCGTTCGAAAAAGCGCGTTGAAACTCCTCGAAGAGGAACTGCCATCGATACGAATCGATCGGAAAACCGCTTTGGAGATGTTAGGCGCGGAAAGGTTCTTCGAGGATGAGCGGTTGGAAAGACCCTACATCGGTATTTGTACCGGGATGGCGTGGACCGCGGTGGGCGGATCGATCCTGCACATCGAGTCGCTCTTCGTCCAAGGAAAAGGGAAACTGATCCTCACCGGCCAGCTCGGAGACGTGATGAAAGAGTCCGCGCAAATCGCTCTTTCCGTTGCCAGGCACTACTGCAGTGAGGAAAACAACGAGTATTTCGATACTCACGACCTGCACGTTCACGTTCCTGAAGGCGCCGTTCCGAAGGATGGGCCATCCGCCGGCATCACCCTGGCGGTTTCTATTGCCTCCTCGATCTTGCAGAAACCCGTGAACCACCAGATCGCAATGACAGGAGAACTGACCCTGAGAGGGAAGGTACTGCCGGTCGGGGGTATCCGCGAGAAGGTGTTGGCCGCTTACCGAGCGGGCATCAAACAGGTCGTCCTGCCGAAGCAGAATCAAAAAGATATGGAAAAGGTTCCGCTCGAAGTGAAAAAAGACCTCCGTGTTCATTTCGTGAGCCACATCGAAGAAGTATTGAAGCTTCTCTTGTTGAAAGGAACGCAGGAGAAAAAGTCTGTTCGCGCGGTTAAAACGGAAACGACAACTACCCCTGAATCGGGAGACTAAGGTGCCTTCACATTTTTCTAACGTCAAGCTCTTTCGAACGGTATTCAACGTCAAAGGGCTGATCAAAGAAGGCTATGCGCAGTTCGCCTTCGCGGGACGTTCGAATGTGGGAAAGTCGACCCTGCTCAACTATCTGTTCGATCAAAAGCTCGCCAAGACGAGCTCGACTCCCGGCAAGACCCGTTCGGTTAACTATTACCTGGTTAACGAACAGTTTTTTTGTGTCGATTTACCCGGCTACGGGTACGCGAAAGCTTCCAAATCCGAGCAAGACCTGTGGAGAAGGACACTCGAGAGCTATTTCGAGAGCAATTCGGCGTTGAGAGAGGTCTTTATACTGATCGATTCTCGCCATCTATTCCTGGAAAAAGACGAACAAATGGTCGTGTGGCTTCGGCACCTCGGAGTCCCCTTCTCTTTCGTTCTGACGAAAACGGACAAACTCACGACCACCCAACTCAGAAAACAGGTAGAGGCGATAAAAGACGCTCATCCCCAAAACCGGTCTGTCTTTCTCGCCTCTTCTCTGAAACGAACCGGTAGGTCGGAGCTCGTCGCCTATATCGACGACCTCCAAAAGGCCTTGGCGGAATGAAGGCGGCTGCGAGGCGCCTCGCCTCCGTGAGGAGGGGATAGCGGCTGAAGCGTTTTACGTTCCGGTTACAGCGGTTTCTTGATATTCTGATCAAACGTTTGGATCAGAAGAGGATAGAGCTCGGGATGATATCTCAAGAGCTCCGAAGGAAAGAAGAGGAGATCGCCGTCCAAAAGAAGAAGATATTTTCTACCCAGGCGGCCTTTCATCAACGAATGCTCTCTAAACAAATCAAACCGAGCGAGTTGACCGGGTACAGCCTCTACATAGACGGCCAATATGAAGCCCTGAACGAGCTGATACGACAACGGGCCCAGATCGAGCAACGCTTGGTACGATGCAAAGAAGAGTACATAGAGATCAACAGAAACGTGCAAATCTTCGAGCGGCTGAAAGAAAAGAAATATCGTGCCTTCGCTGAAGAGGCGGATTTAGAAGAACGAAAAGAGATCGATGAGATCGCCATTAGAAGAGTGACGAGAAGCAATCTTTTAGAAGCAGGTGATGAACCGTGAAGCACGAGAAATGGGAGCAACTGAGGGTGGTAGACCATCCGCTGACGAAACACAAACTGTCGATTATGAGAGACACCCAGACTGGTCCAAAAGAGTTTCGAGAGCTCCTATACGAACTAACGCTACTGCTCGCCTATGAAGCCACTTATTGTTTAAAAACCCACGAAGTCCAGATCGAAACCCCGATATGCCGTATGGTAGGAGAAAAGATCGAAGACAAGGACGTTGCGATCGTACCGATCCTTCGCGCAGGATTGGGGATGTTCGAAGGCGTTTTAACCCTCTTGCCGAACGCTTCGGTAGGGTATATCGGGCTCTACCGAGACGCGGTTACCCACCTGCCGATCGAGTATTACTGCAAAATTCCGGTAGTCCGAGAGAAAGACGTGTTCATACTGGACCCGATGCTCGCCACAGGACAATCCGCCGCCAGAGCGGTTGATATGATCAAGCGGGCGGGCGGGACAGGCGAGCGCATCTTCTTTTTATCGATTATCTCCGCTCCCGAAGGGATCGAAGAGCTCATCTCCAAACATCCTGACGTCAATATTTTCACGGCAGCTTTGGATGAACGGCTCAACGAAAACGACTACATCGTTCCCGGGTTGGGAGATGCGGGAGATCGACTCTATAAAACTCCCTAAGAAAAAGGTTGTGATATAATAACCGAGCGATGATCGATTTGTACGAATAGATCGATTCGGTTCAGCAACCGGAGAGGGCTTTTATGGAGACATTGTATCGAAAGTATCGCCCGAAGGATTTCGAGGAAGTGGTCGGTCAGGTACCGATCAAGCGGTTGTTCCAACGATCCATCGAAGCCGGGGCGCTTTCACATGCCTATATTTTCACCGGTCCAAAAGGGACCGGCAAGACCACCTTCGCCAGGATCATCTCGAAACGGGTCAACTGTTTGGCCCCCTTAGGCAGCAATCCCTGTAATCGATGCGACCAGTGTCTGGCCATTGCGAATGGGAATCATTTGGACGTCATCGAGATGGATGCGGCTTCGAACCGAGGGATCGATGATTTTCGCGCGATCCGCGAAAAAATCGCCTATCAACCGGTTCAGGGGCGAAAAAAGGTCTATATCATCGATGAAGTGCATATGCTGACGAACGAAGCCTTCAACGCTATCTTGAAGACCTTGGAAGAGCCGCCTCCACACGTACTGTTCATTTTGGCGACCACAAATCCCGAAAAAATACCCGAAACCGTGCTTTCCCGCTGCCAGCTGATCCCGTTTCACAACCTGAGCGAAGCGGAGATCGTGGCGTACCTGGAGAAGATTAGCCGCCTGGAAGGTTCGGAACTAAAGACCGACGCTGCCGAAACGATCGCGAGCTTCGCCCGGGGCGGGCTGCGCGATGCCTTGGTCTTGTTGGAGCAATCCTTGCGGTTCGCCGAACCGGGGCAGCCGATCACGGAAATGGACGTCACGAAAGTTATCGGCGGGATCACGCGCCAAGAAATGGAAGGTTGGATCGAGACGTTGCTGCGGAACGATTCGCTCGAGATCGTGCGATTCGTGGAAGGATGCGCCCAGAAAGGCGTGATATGGGATACGTTTTTGAATCAGATGATGACGGCGTTGGTCGCGCGGATACAAACGACCGGAAAAACGCAGCCCTATCTGCAGCTGGGAGCGGCGATCGCGGGTCTGTCCAAAAAGATGAACCGGATGGAGGAGAAAACCGCTTATTTAACCCTGCGGTTTTTGGAGATCGGCGCGGGTTTTTCTCCGGTTTCCGGTATCGGGACGGAGACAGCGAAAGAACCGGCATACGAGCGTGTCCTTCAGTCTCCGCTGGCTTCGGAACTAGAAGGGTTGATCCGAAAGATCGGAGAATCCGACATGGCCGTCGCCGTTGCTTTAAGATTGAGCAAAGTGAATATGAAGGACTCTTCAATTGAGATAGACTATACCGGCTGTGCTTCCGTAACCTCTTGGGTACTGCGGAAGAAGAAAGAATGGGTCGCTGCGTTCCTGAAAGAGAAGGGGTACGAGGCCCGGTGGATAGAGCCCTCATTAAAAGACCCGAAGACTCTGACGCCGGAGATGAAAACTTACTATCAAAAATTGAAAAAGTTGTTTCCTAACGAAGAAATACGCATTATCGAAAGCGAATAGAAGAAAGGAGTCAGAATGGCAAAAAAGATGCGGAGTTTCGGAGGAAAATCCTTACGGCCATCATCCACTTCAGGAAAACCCTCTATGCAAGACCTTATGACAAAAATCAATCAAGCGGGCGAGACGATGCAAGAAATCGAAGAGAGTTTCGCGCAAAAATCTTTCGAGATAACCGCTGGCGGTGGTGCCATCAAGATCACGATGAAGGGTGACTTCCACATTAGCGCGATCGAGTTAGAAGATGGTCTTTTAGAAGAGAAAGAGGAATTGACCGATTTGCTGAGCGCGGCGTTCAACCAGGCGATAGAAACTGTGTCGAAGGAAAAAGACGCTGAGCTCGAGCAGTTGAAAACTCAGTTGGGAATTGGTGGATTAGGAATTTGATACAAATCTGATGGAGGTGGCGTATGCCTAAAGTGCCTATTGCGATCAATGGATTCGGAAGAATTGGAAGGCTCGTCTTACGCGAAATCGTTAAACGGGGAGGTTACGAGGTCGTACTCATCAACGATTTGACCGATGCGAAGACCTTGGCGTATTTGTTCAAGTATGACTCCGTGCACCGGACTTTCGGTGGAACGGTCGAACACGGAGAGGACTTTATCAAGGTGAACGGGAAGTCTATTAAGGTCACCGCACAGAAAAACCCGGCAGATCTGCCATTAAAAGCGCTGGGGGCCGAGATGGTGATCGAGTCGACGGGCGTGTTCACGGGGAAAGATAAGTGCCAGGCTCACCTGGATGCGGGCGCGAAGAAGGTTTTAATCACCGCTCCCGAAAAAGGAGGGGTCGACGCGACGATCATCATCGGTTGTAACGAAGGGATTCTCACCCCTGAGATGAAAGTGGTGTCGAACGCTTCTTGCACCACGAACTCGATCGCCCCGATCGTCAAAGTCCTGCACGAAACCTTTGGCGTGCAGAAAGGGTTATTGACCACGGTTCATGCTTACACGAACGACCAGAGGATCCTTGACCTTCCCCATAAAGACCTCAGAAGAGCCAGAGCGGCGGCGCTTAACACGATACCTACGACCACCGGGGCCGCTAAGGCGATCGGACTCGTGATTCCTCAGCTTAAAGGAAAGCTGGATGGTATCGCGTTGAGAGTGCCCGTGAGTGACGGCTCTATTACGGATATGACGATCGTCCTGGAAAAGCCCACGACCAAAGAAGAGGTCAACCGGGTGATGAAAGAGGCCTGCTCCGGGAAGTTGAAAGGGATCATCGATTACAACGAAGAAATGATCGTCAGCTCCGATATCATAGGCTTAACCAGTTCCGGAGTTTTCGACGCGACGCTGACTGCGGTGATGGATGGAAACCTGCTGAAGATCTGTAGCTGGTATGACAACGAATACGGATACAGTTGCCGCGTTGTCGATCTCGTCGGCTTGATGATGAAGGGAATGTAGTCGTCGCAAAAACATCGGCACGCTTCGGCGTGCCTTTTTTTAAGGAGGAGAGAATGGAAGCATTGACGATACGAGATGTGGAACTCACCGGGAAAAACGTGTTGATGCGTGTGGATTTCAATGTTCCGCTCGATAAGAAAACGAACCAAGTAACGGATGACACACGGATACGAGCCGCGCTGCCGACCATACGTTACGCCCTTGAGAAAGGTGCCAGAGTGATACTGCTATCCCATCTCGGAAGACCAAAAGGCGGGCCAGATCCGAAGTACAGCCTTCTTCCGGTGGTTTCAGCGCTATCTGCGCTGTTGGAGAAACCGGTTCTATTTTCAAGCGTCTTCGTCGGAGAAGAATCCGAACAAAAAGTGAGGAAACTTCAGAACGGAGAGGTCCTCTTGCTCGAAAATACCCGTTTCGATCCGAGAGAAGAAAAGAACGACAAAGGGCTATCCCGTGAGCTGGCTACCTATGGCGATCTGCTCATCAACGACGCCTTCGGCACCGCCCACAGAGCGCACGCCTCTAACGTCGGGGTAGCCGATTATCTGCCCTCCTATAGTGGTTTCTTGATGGAAAAAGAACTCCGCTTCCTCGGTAAACTCGTGGAGAAGCCGGAGCACCCCTATGTGGCCGTTTTGGGAGGCGCGAAAGTGTCCGATAAAATCGGGGTCATCGAAAACCTTCTGACCAAAGCGGATAGGCTGTTGATCGGGGGGGCGATGATGTTTACCTTTTGGAAAGCCCTCGGCTTTGAAACGGGCAGCTCCTTGGTAGAAGAAGACAAGATACCCTTGGCGAAGGCGCTCCTCGAGAAATCGGGAGAACGATCCGTCGAAATTTTGTTACCGATAGACGTTGTCGTTTCCGAAAAGATGGAAAGCGGTCAAATCAAGCGGACGGTCACCCGGGAAGCCGGGGTACCTCGCGGATGGATGGGATTGGATATCGGAGAACGAACGATCGCTTTGTTCAAAGAGGCGATGAAAGGCGCAAAAACGATCGTATGGAACGGACCTATGGGTGTCTTCGAACTCCCGGAATTCGAGGAAGGTACGCGAGCGATCGCTGTGGCGCTATCGGAGCGGAAGGACGCCACAACCGTCGTTGGAGGCGGAGACAGCGCAGCGGCGATCGCCAAATTCGGGCTGGAAGAAGAAGTGACCCACGTTTCTACGGGCGGCGGAGCCTCGCTCGAGATGTTGGAAGGGAAAGAAATGCCCGGTGTGGCGAGCCTATGCGTTCGGAAGAGTCGGAAAATGGTCGTCGCAGGTAATTGGAAAATGTACAAAACGCCTGATGAGGCGGGGGCGTTCGCCCGCCGTTTGCTTCAAGTGTTACCGAAGTCTTTCGAACCCGTCGAAGTGGTCTTGTGCCCTCCTTACGTAGACCTTCACGCGGTGCGCGATGTTCTCGTCGGAACACCGTTGGCCATAGGAGCTCAGAACGTCTACCCCGCCGAAGAAGGCGCCTTCACCGGAGAGATATCCCCTCGGATGCTCGTCGCTTCCGGTGTCCGCTACGTCATCGTCGGTCATTCAGAGCGGCGAGCGATTTTCAAAGAAACCAACGATTTCATCAACACGAAACTCAAAAGTCTTTTGGCTTCCGGCCTTAAGCCGATCTTCTGCGTAGGCGAAACCTTGAGCCAGCGTGAGAGCGGAGAGACTTTGTCGGTGTTGGATAACCAAGTGACGGAAGGGTTAAAGGGGCTTCCCGCCCCGGATGTGGAGAAGATCGCCATCGCTTACGAGCCGGTGTGGGCCATCGGCACGGGGAAAGTCGCGTTGCCTTGGCAAGCCCAGGAGGCGTGTTCGCGAATCAGAGAAAAGCTGAGCGACCTGTACGGCGCGGAGGTGGCCTCGAAGGTTTCGATCCTTTATGGAGGGAGTATCAAGCCTGAAAACTTCGCGAGCCTGATGGCGCGCCCGGACGTCGATGGCGGATTGGTCGGTGGCGCCAGTTTGCAGGAGTCCTTCGCCGATTTGGTCAAAACGGCGTTGACCTTTCGGCCTATTTAGCGCCCCTCCGGGAGCGCTTGGGAGAGCGAAGCAGAAGACCATACCGAATTAAAGTCCCTCGCTCCCGGGGCGTTCACAAGAATCTTTTCTCTGTGTTCTCTGTGCCCTCCGTGTGAACCCTATTTTTCAAGACACGTGCAAAAGCGTATCGCGCCGTCGCGAAAAGAAGTGGCGCTTACGCCGCGCTGGGTCAGTGGGGTTATCGCGGGGTAAGTGGTTTTTACGACCCCGCGATCCGCTCTTTGCTTTTTTTAGCCGCGACAGACCCGCACAAAAGCGTATCGCGCCGTCGTGAAAAGAAGGAGCGCTTACGCCGCGCTGGGTCAGTGGGGTTATCGCGGGGTAAGTGGTTTTTACGACCCCGGGATACGCCCTTAGCCCCTTCCTTCTACGCCGCAATGGGCCCGTGCAAAAGCGTATCGCGCCGTCGCGATAAGAAGAAGCGCTTACGCCGCGTAGATTACACAGGCAAAAAATCGCCCGGTTGATTCTGACCTTGTTTCTCGGTAGCACCTCATAACTTGACGCACACTACTAAAGCGCAGGTAGGGTTTTTATGGTATAATGTTCTTAACAACGTCTTCTATACTCACCAAATCAAAGGAGGAAGGTTCAATGAAGAAATCCCTTTTGTTTTTGCTTGTCTTAACGGTTTTTTTTAGTTTCTGTTTTGGCGCACGCGCGGGCGGGGATTTGAAGTTCGCAGTGCAGGTGGAACCGGCCGGATTCGATCCCAATTTGGCGACGGCGTTCGGCTCACACCGGTTACTTGAGCACGTTTACGAAGGGCTCTTGAGTTTTAACGAAAATATGGATATCGTGCCGGGATTGGCTGAGAGTTTTGAGGTCCCCGAACCCACGAAGATCGTCTTCCACCTTCGAAAAAACGTCCTTTTCCATGACGGCACTCCGTTCACCGCGGAGGATGTGCTCTACACCTTTAAGAGGATACAGGACCCGGCCTTCGCCTCTCCGGCCGCTTCCTACTACACGGAGGTCTCTTCTATCACGGCCCCGGACCCTTACACCGTGGTTTTCACACTTAAGGTGCCGATGGTCAACTCTCTGCTTCTAAATTTCGCCGGAGTAAACAGCGCGATCGTCTGTAAAAAGACCGTCGAATCCGGCGTCAATATGCAGCTCCAGACGAACGGTACCGGCCCCTTCAAACTGAAAGAATACGCCGCAGGGAATTATATTGCGCTTCAAAAGAACGAGAGGTATTATGTCCCGGGACTCCCGTTACTCGATAGCCTGACCTTCGTGGTCATCCCGGAAGAGATCTCTCGTAGTTCCGCGTTGAGAAACGCGGACGTTCAGATGGCTCAGATTATGGAGCCGTTGAGCTTAAATACCTTCCCAGCGCAGCGCTTCGTGACCTACCGCGTCTCGACTTTGCCCTATCTCCTGTTAGGGATCAACAACGCTGCGAAACCCTTCGACAACGTTTTGGTTCGGAGAGCTTTGAGCTACGCGATCAACCGAGAAGAACTCGTGGAGATGGTGGCTTTCGGCGAAGGCACGGTTACCGGTCCGTTGAACCCGTCTCTGAAGACATGGGCGTTGTTGCCCGAAGCCTTTGACGAATACTCTTACAACCCCGAAAAGGCGAAAGCGTTGTTAAAAGAGGCCGGCTATCCGAACGGTTTCTCTTTCGAGGCCGTTACATACGCCCAATACAGTCTCGACAAAATCGGAGAGGCGATTCAGGCGCAGCTGGCCCTCGTGGGTATCCAGATGAAAGTCGACGTCGCGGAGTTCGGGATTTTCGTCAAGCGATGGCGCGAGATCGACTTCCAAACCTTCCTTTCTCTCAACGGCGGGTCCACGGAGCCCGATATCCAGTTCTATCGGACCTTCAAATCCGATGGCGCGACCAACAAGTTCAATTTCAAGAACGCGAAAGTCGACGAACTTCTTGAGAAGGGGCGTCAGGCGCTGGACTTAGAAGAACGCGTCGAGATTTATCGCGCCCTTCAGAGGCTTCTGGTCGAAGAGAATCCGTTCCTCTTCCTTTACTCTCCAAACAACCTCTATGTGTCTTTACCGGAGGTTAAGGGCTTCGTGCCGATGAGCAACCAGAGCCTGATTATGCTCAAAAAAACGTGGTTGGATAAATAGAATGGAAACCCCCCGCTTCGGCGGGGGGTTCTAATCTCACCGTGATCGCGACTTACATTTTCGGACGAGTTCTCTCCGCTGTCCCCACGATACTGATCTTGACCTTCATCGTGTTTCTCGCCATCCATCTCGTTCCAGGCGACTACATCGATATTATGCTCGGGACCCAAAACTACCTGACCGACGAGCAATTATCCGGACTGTATAAACAGTACGGCTTAGATAAACCTTTTGTCGTACAATACGGGATATGGTTGAAAAACCTAATCACCTTCAACTTCGGGACCTCTTTGCGAACGGGCCAGAAGGTTTCTGCGATGATACTTGAAAAGCTCCCGGTGACCTTTGAGCTCGCCTTCTTCGCTCTTTTCTTCAGTTTGGTCTTCGGGATTCCCCTAGGGATCACATCCGCGGTGAAACGCAACCGTTTCGGCGACTACGTTGTGCGGGTTTTGGGATTGATCGGTCTTTCGGCGCCCACTTTTTGGATCGGCGCGATACTGATCGTCGCGGTTTCCGGCCTATTTCAGGACTACACCCTGTTCGGGTTTGTCTCATTTCAAAAGGATATGGCCAAGAACCTGCAGATTCTCCTCATTCCCTCGTTGACGCTGGGGTTGATGTTAGCGGCCCAAATTATGCGGATGGCGCGCAGTTCGATGTTGGACGTTCTGTCGCAAGAGTACGTGAAGGTGGCGAAAGCCAAAGGAGTATCGACCTGGAAGGTGATCTATCGACACGCCTTAAAAAACGCGATGATACCGGTGATCACCACCGCGGGCATACAGTTCGGATACTTGATGGGCGGGACGATTCTGATCGAGAATATGTTCGCGTTGCCCGGCTTGGGACGACTGTTGCTCCAATCGGTCAACCAACGCGACTACCCCGTGATCCAAGGCGTCGTGTTGTTCACCGGGGTTTTCATCGTACTGATGAATATCCTCGTTGACATTCTGTATACGCTTATCGACCCACGCATCGATTTAAGGTAGCCTAAGGAGAAAACATGGAGTGGAAGAGATTGAGGAGGAAGTTCGCGAAGAATCCTCTGAACCTAATCAGTGTGGTGGTCTTCGCCCTGTTCTTAGCGATGGCCTTTTTTCCGCAAATCTTCACCCAGTTCGAACCCAATCGGATGAACAGCGCCGTTCGGATGATCTCTCCCACGGCCTCACATATCTTCGGAACCGACCAATTCGGTCGAGATATCTATTCACGCGTCGTTCACGGGGTACGCGAGACACTCTCCATCGCCTTTCTATCAATCGTATTGGCTTGTGTTTTGGGAACGGCCTTAGGGGTTATTTCCGGTTTTTACGGTCGGTGGATAGACCAAATCGTGATGCGGTTAATGGACGCGATGTTCGCCTTTCCCACCATAATCTTGGCGCTATTCATCATTGCGCTGTACGGAGCCAGCCAAAAGAACCTGATCATCGCCTTGGGTATCGTCTATACCCCGATCTTCACCCGAACCGTTCGAGGTTCTACGATTTCGATCAAACAATTTTTATACATCAAAGCTGCGAAAGCTTTGGGGAAACGCGATTTGAGCATTATGTTGAAAGACGTGCTTCCGAACCTCACCTCGGTGCTGATTGTCAGCTTCACCACGAACTTTTCGACCGCGGTCTTGTCGGAAGCTTCGCTGAGCTTCTTAGGCCTGGGCGTACCACCGCCGACGCCGACCCTAGGAGGGATGGTCGGACAGGGGAGCAACTTTCTGTTGTCGGCCCCGTGGATCGCGCTATTCCCGGGGTTGTTTATCGCGCTGATCGTACTGAGCATAAACATCATCGGAGATGGTCTGAGGGATGTCCTCGACCCGCGGTATTAAGGCGGGCTCTTTGTGATACAATAGGGCGAATAAATCGGAAAGAAAGGGAGGAAAAAACCATTGGAAATCTCGATCGATAGGCTGTTGAACATACTCGTCTCCCAAGTCGAGTCCCTCTCGGCCGCAGTAGAGGATTTACGATTGAAACAAAACGTCGTCGGCACCGTTTTGATGGACGCCGGACTGGTCAATGAGGAAAAGATAAAGAACGCGGTGAAAAAACAGTTCCACGTGATGAAAAGCCTTAACGCTGAAGAAAACTACACCGAAGAAGAGATTTCGCTTTTCACGAAAGAAATCGTCAAATGGTTTCAGTGCGATATTTTATCGATAAGACAAGACTTGGAACGCATCCAGCATATGTTGAAACAAATGGCAAAGGACGCCCCGAAACAGGAAAAAGGACGTATCCAGATCGCGACGCCCGGACTGTTGAACGATTTGGACCGGTTGAAAAAAACGAAAATGTGATGGATGACGCGATCGGCAAGGCCTTCGTCGAAATCAACGGTTTGACGAAGGAATTCGGTGAGGTCAAGGCGCTACGCGAGGTATCCTTATCTATCCGTGAGAACGAGCTGGTTGGTCTATTGGGCCCCAACGGGGCCGGTAAGTCCACTCTCTCCAAGATTCTTGTAACGCTTCTAAAACCGACCTTTGGAGAGGTCCGCATCGCTGGGTATCGACTAAGCGAGCACCCGCAGAAGATACGGGAGATTATGGGCTACGTGCCCGCCCAACCCACTTTGTACCCGCACCTGACGGCTTGGGAGAACCTCATTTTGTTCGCTGATTTTTACGGAATCAAAGAACGAACGGCTCGCGCCGCGATAGAAGAGCTACTCGAGGCCTTCGACCTATGGGATTTCCGGCACAAGACGCTACGGAAGTTCTCTACGGGTATGATTCAAAAAGTGAATATCTGCCGCGGTCTCATTCACGACCCGAAGTTTCTGGTTCTCGATGAACCATTCAACGGACTTGACCCCGTTTCACGCTCGGTAGTCAAAGCCTATTTGACTCGTATGATCCAAAAAGGGAAAACGATCTTGCTCACCACACATTTTTTGGATTCTGTGGATGACTTTATCAATAATGTGATCATCCTCAATCACGGGAAAGTCTTTTCGCAAGCAGAAACCCAGACCTTGAAAGAAGACTTTCTCCGGAAACAGAAGACGCTGCGCATAGAGGTCAAGGGGACCTTGATTGCGGACTCGCTTAGGGAAGGCGAGCCCATCGGCGGGCTCTCGGAACCGATCCGCCTCAAGGAAATCAAAGGAGAAGATTTTTTCGTCTTTGAAATAGAATCCTTTGATCGTCTAGAAGAAAAGCTCCGTATCATCCAATCTCTCTTTTCAAGGGTCTCGTATTTCCGTATGAAAGACCCCACGTTGGAAGAGATATTCATTTCGCTGACAAAAAAAACCAAACCTTCGGAGGTGCAAGTATGAAAAAAGTGTTAGTGTCGGTCCTATTGGTTGTTTTACTGTGCGTTAGCGCGTTTTCCGCAATCGTGGATTACGTGCCCGCTGACGCGTCTTTCGCGCTGGTGATGCGGAACAATGCCTCGCAATACGAACAACTCAAGAAAGTCGGAATTTTCGGGTTTCTACTCAGAGATATGGGATTGGAAAGTATGATCGCGCAACAATTCGAAAGTATGAAGTATACGGACCCGAGTTTTAAACCCGAGAACTTTTGGGGGTTGTTGGGGGGCGACATCGCCGCGTTTAGTCAAGGGGAATTCGATTTTTCTGTCTTCGGTGACCTGTTTGGATTCGCTTCGGACCCGGACGATCTCCTTCCGGAGATGATGGACCGGCTTCAAGACTTGTCTATGGTTTTCATCGTAAAACCTACCGCCGACCCCGATCTCGTGATCAAGACTTGGAACAAGGCGCTGGGAATGGAGATGGCCTGGGGCGTGGACCCGTATTCGGGAATGATGCTAGAAAAATCGGACGGATACATATTGTTTGGAACGAACGCGCAAGCCATCGCTGCCGCCAAAGCGGCCAAAACTAACAATATCCTGAACAATCCCCACTTCCGAAAAGAGTATGACGCGGGCCATTGGATGGTTCTGTATTCCAAGAGCCAAATGGAGACCGAAAGCGTTTCCGACCTACTGGAGTCCAATTTAGGCCTCAAGATACCCACGGACATCCTCGAAGGCGTGGAAACCGACTATTCCATAGCGACGTTGCGCGTGGGAGAGGCGCTAGAGTTACGCCAGGTCACTTACTTCATCTATTCCAGCGACAGCTTGAAGCGGTTTGTGATCGATGCGAACGCGGACCTCGCGGACCTGTACAAAAAAACCTCGATTCCGGGAACTATCCAAGGCTTGATGGCCGTGAACAAGATAGAGGAAGTCTGGAAAAACGTAGAACCCGTATTCAACGACATCATCAATCAGCTGATCGAAAAAGGCGAAATGGACGAAACCGACAAGTCCACTGCGGAAAAGGTGTTCGGTTTCATCAAGGGCTTCAAAGGGTTAATGAAGTTCGGAATGGATATTACCCTAGACGAAAGCCTGAACCCGTTGGTCGACTTGTTCCTCAAGATCGATATGGACAAGATGGCCGACCTGCAAGATTGGGCGCGCAAACAATCGGAAACCGCCTTCGTGGCAAAGGACGGTTATTTGGAAAGCGTGATTATGGCGAAAAACAAAGGCGATGACTTCGATTTCAATCTATACCTTGGCCAAGACGAAATCATCCTCTCCACGCTAAAAGCCAAACAGTTGAAGTCTGTCGACAGTCTGCCTGTTTTGGCAAAGAACCTGATGTTCGCGGAGCTTTCCAATCGTTACTCGTTCAAGAAGGGCAACGCGATGGTCTTTGCCGATATCGGTTCGATTTTGACGAAAATACTAGGGGTCGCCTATCCCTCCGGCCTATTCCTCGAATTCGGCGCCGATGAAAACGCTAACGTTCGAATGATCGCGGTCATTAAATAAGCATAATTCGTCATACATCAAATTTGAATTGACCCGGGTGGAGGCAACCGCGCGTTGCTTCTCCCGGGTTTTTTGCGAGGAGGTTCGCTTGAAGGGTCGATTATTTCTGTGCTTTCTCGCGCTGTCCGCGCTCTGTTTCGCCGTCCGCCCTCTCTCTATAGAAGAGGCGCGCGCTCTGGTCCCGCAGATCGAGGTCGACACCTTTTCGATCACGTGCTACGGAACCCGGTACGCCGTCGAAAAAGAATGGCAAGGGGCCCCTCGGATTCATTTCCTTTGGGATTCACAGACAGGGTACGAAAACCTCGTTGAACACGTTTTTGAAGAGGCGGGCTACCTGAAGACACCTGCCGGAGAGACGTTTCGCGGTAAGATCCTATCAATAGGGGAAGACTTCATCTACTGGGAATTCTCTTTCCGGGGGAAATTGGTTACCAACAGAGACGCGGTCGTTCGTAAAGACGAGAGACTTCCGGATTCCATTTGGCGTTTCTGCGCCCTTCACTATGGATTGTCGAAACCGGATGAGACCGGCGAAAACAAGTCATTCTCTTATCTCGTCCTCCTGAAGAATCGGCAGCCTTACGAACCGGCGGATCCCCAGGCAAACCAGACAAGCGTCTTGCTTCTAGAAGGCCAAGGGTTCTCTATATGGAAGTTTTCCGATACGCACGTCCGATTGAAAACCCTATCGACTCAGAAAGCGAGCGAGCGGCCTGTGTGGCAGTTCGCGATTGCGCCCGTGCCCGTGCAAGCGATCGATCTCGAAGACGCCTTCTTTCCCTTCACGCTGGAAACCCGTCCGCCCGGTCTTTTGGCCCGTCTGGACGGCGTAGAGTATGAAACCCCGTTCTCCGCGCAACTACCGCAGGGTGTGCATCGCTTGGAGATCGCCGGTGAGGAACGCTTTTTCTACCTATCTGAACCGACCACGCAGTTTCTGGAAATCGAGCAGCCTCAGGGCACGTTGTCTATCGAACTCTCGTTAACCGCAAGAATCGCGCTCTACCGCGATCGGGAGACTGTCTTTATTACTCAAAGCGCGACGCGTGTCACCCAAACCTTGCCCTTCGGTTTCTACACGCTGAAGGTACAACGAGAAGCCTACGAGCCGATCGAAGAAACCGTGGAAGTCCTGCCTGGGAAGCGTGTGACTAAATCTTATTCGCTGACCCCGATTCCGGGCGCCGTATTCCTGAAGCGATCGCTGGATCAACCCTGCGAACGAATCTTCGTCAACGAGAGGTGGGCCATTCTCGCGGACTCCACACGCTCGGTGTTTATGCCACTGCCAACGAACGACGCCACTGCTTTTTATTTGGAAGAGCGAGTCGCCGGCGCAGAGGGGCCGTTTTCCTTTTCGCTCCGGACCGTTTATTTGGGCGAGGCGCCCATTTTTCTAAACCCTTTTCCTATCGTCACCGTCGTGCCCTTCGACAAGGAGCTTTGGATCTTCGACGCCTCGGGAACGCTGACCGTGGTGAACACACGGAATAACAAGACCCTGTGGCAACGGGCAGTCGGTTACATCCCCCATTGGACATACCGCTACGATCGGTGGTTGGCCCTCTTGGATATATACGGAAACTTCATCCTACTCGAGCCCCAACGGGGATACCACGAGGTTTTTCGTTATCGCTTCGGCGCCTTGAAGACGCTCGACCACGTGGTCGTTACTCCAAGCGCGCTTCTGCTCTACTTTTCGCCCGATGCGCTATTAACCTATTCTTTCAACACGCGGGCGTATCATTACGAAGAAGGGGTATCCTACGAACCCGAGCGAATCCTTCTCTCTACCAACGGTTTTCAAAAAGGTCGAGATCTGTTCTATCGGTTCGAAGAGCCCCTACGGGCCTACGACATCTCCGACGGGCACATCGCCGTCCTGTACGATCGATATTACGCCGTCCTTTTCGCGCCGGGGGAATAGGGGTGCCGGGGTATCGAACGCACAGCCTTTCGGCCTTCTTGACCTTTCCCCTCGTTACGCTCCTCTACAAATGTTTGGCGCCGTTGACGAAGGGTACGCCCCTGTCGTGGGATCAGATTTCGACGGGGTTCGTCTTGTACCTGCTCTCTTCGCAGGCACCGGACATCGATCATAAACAAGCCTACTCGAACCGCCTGTTCTTTTTCTTCTTATGGATGGTATTGACGCTGGCAGTTTTCCGCGCCCTGTTTACGCACGGGTATTACCTCCTACCCCCGGTCTTCGATCCAGTGATCGAAGAAGCGCTGTTCGTTCTATCGCTGGCGGGGGGAGGGCTCGTTTCTTTCGTGTGCTTCAAATTGCTTCCGGTTCACAGAGGGCCGATCCACACCTTCTTGTTCGGTTTGGTTTACGCCTTGGCCCTCGGGGCCTTATACTGGTATTTGTTTGAAAACCTATCGACGGAGAAAGCGGCGTTGTCGCGGTTGTTTTTCATCTTTATGTGCGCCCTGCTCGGGTTTTTAAACCATTTGCTCTTGGATAGCCTTTCCGGCAGGCTGAAAAGGTAGGACCCTTAAGAGAACAGGTAAGTTAACTCCTCTTTTCCGAAAGACCCGCCATCGCGTTCACTACCGCTCAAGACCCCGTCAGCCACACTCTGCTTGCGTTTCTGTAGCTCCAGCACCTTTTCTTCGATCGAGTCTTTCGCGATCAGTCGATAGACGAACACCGGTTTGTTCTGTCCGATTCGATGGGTGCGATCGATGGCTTGAGCCTCCGAGGCCGGATTCCACCACGGGTCAAAGATGATGACGTAGTCCGCTTCCGTGAGGTTGAGGCCGACACCGCCGACCTTCAAAGTCATCAAGAATATCCGAGTTTCGGGGTTTTCTTTGAAAGCGTCGATGATCTCTTGGCGGTTTTGCGTTTTCCCGGTCATCGTCAGGATTTGATCTTTGTAGTCGGAGAGGTCCTCCTGAATGATCTCCAGCATCTTCGAAAATTGTGAAAAAACTAAAACTTTGTGATTTTCGGCGCAAATACTGTCGACCAACTCCCTTAAAGCTTCCAACTTACCGGACAGCCCTTTGCCAGACAATTCCTCTTTCGTCAAGCGGGGATGGCAACAGATCTGACGCAAGCGCAGTAAAAGGGTCAATATTAGAAAGCGGCTTCGCTGAAAACCGGCTTCGTCGCGCATTATCGAAAGCGCCTCGGACTGTGCCGCTTTGAAGTAGGTATCGTAAATATCGGATTGAGATTTCGTCATGTCGACATACAGGTTTTCAATGGTTTTTTCAGGCAGTTCGGCTAAAACGTCTTCTTTCTTTCTCCTGAGGATCAAAGGGGCGATCTTCTTTCCTAGCTCTTCGAAGTTCTCGTTGTAGGTGGAAAAAAAGAGTTTGTCAGCACCAAGAAATCCGGGCATTAAAAAGTCGAAAATGGACTTCACGTCTGACAACCCATTTTCTATCGGCGTGCCGGAAAGGGCGAGCCGGTTCTCCGCTTGCACTTTCGTCAATTCTTTGAAAGTCCGCGTGTTTTTATTCTTTATATTTTGAGCCTCGTCGAGGATGACGTAATTGAAGGTTTTGGGGGTAAATAGGCGGATGTCGTTGCGCAACGTGGCGTAGGTCGTCAAGATCAAATCAGAAGTGCTCTTCGAGATATCTTGGTTTTGCCGACCGTACCCATGATAGATCAGGGTCGTGAGATCCGGCGAGAAACGGTTGGTCTCGGCCTCCCAGTTTCTCAGCAACGACTTCGGCGCGACGACGAGCGCGGATAGCCGTCCGTATCGACGTTTAAAATCGTGTAGCATCGCGAGCGCCTGAACGGTTTTACCCAACCCCATATCATCGGCCAGTATTCCCGAAAGACCGTATTCCTCCAAAAACCTCAGCCAGTTGTACCCCGCAATTTGATACGGGCGTAGTGACGCGCCGAAATCCGATGGGACCGGATACTCCTGTATTTGAGTGAACTTATCGATCGCCGAAAGAAACCGTTCGGTTCTCTCGTCGAAAGAGGGTGTCGTCACCTCCCTAAGTGTTTGTAAGGTCTCGAAGTCTGCCTTCGGGATACGCAACCCGTCTTTCAGCTGGCTTAACCGTGATCTCAGTGTTTCGAGTTTCCCCGCCTCGTGAGGATCTACGGAGAAGTATTCCCCGTTGATCTGAAGATATTGAGAGGGGTTGGCCAAAAGACGATCCAGATCCTCAGCGGCGATGGGTTCGCCGTTCAGTTCCCCGCTTAACGCCAGATCAAACCAGTCGGTACCATATGAGAAAAACGTTTTGACGATCGGCTTGACCCGCCCGCGAGAAAAGAGCCGAGTGTCGCACTCCAACACCACTTCTTTTTCGTACTTTGGGAACTCCTCGTTGACTAGGCGCAAAACGCTCTCCAAGTGTAAGTCGTAAAGTAGGCTCTCTGCGTCTAGACAGGTCTCGTGGCTGAGCATATTCCGAATAGTTTGAATGTGTTGAGCCTCGAACTCCAAATCTCTCTTAAAGATTTGGCCGGTGGTTTCGGAAATAATGATACTTTCGGGTTGTTCGGCCGACAAACGGCGATCTCCGTACTTGAAGAACAGCTGAAATCGATAGTTCCAATGATAACTTTGGATCTGCCATAGAGCCTTCGGCTTTTCGCTGGTATAGGCCATTCCATTTCCGAACAGCTGGGGCGCGACGTTGACCTGCAAAGAGAGTAGGGGCAAGAACAGTAGTCGCTGCAGAGATCCCTTATTTTCTTCTTTCTCTGCTCCCCAATCGTAGTCTTTCAGCAGTTCCTGGAGACGAAAAGTCGTTTCTGCGTCCAATGAGGTGACGACCGGAAAAATCTTGTTGGTGATGATCGCCAATTTCAAACCCAGCTTTCCATAATAAGCGAAAGCGGGCAAAAAATAGTCTTTTGTTTTCGTAGCTTTCAATGGATACTCGATCCTGTTTTCTTCGTTGATCAACCGGAATTCCAACAGTTGCTGATCCGGCGCTTTGATCCCCGAGCGTTTCGGCTTCAGATGAAGCGTAAGCGTGGGACCGAAAACAGCCGGTTCATTCAGATAGTTAATGTAAACGCAATCATCATCCCGAAAAGCCTCTACGAACCTTTGAAAATCTGTGATTTCTAAAGAAAATTCATTATGATAGGAATCAGTCGAGGGAGGAACATAACTCATACAGGACAAAACGCGCGCAAAGAACGGATCGTCCCTCTTGTACAACCGTTGATAACTCACGAGTTTTTGACCGGTAGCGAGGTATTTCCCTTTTGCGTTTCTTTTCCGCCGGGCGACTCTAGCAAGCAGCTCCCTGTTACACGGGTTCAGGAGCACGACAAATTTCTCCTCTTCGGACTTTGCTCCCTTTTCGCTGGAATTCCGTTGTTCCGTATGAAAGAAAGAGAGGAGATGAGTGAGTTGCTCTTTGTTTCCCAGGTATTTACGATAACCGGATTCGAACATTTGAATCCTCTTATGCTCCTCATAGAGCTGTTCGACTTTGCTCGATTGTCTCCCAGCCTCCTCCAAGAGGAAAAGGAGATGAGGGCAGAGCCTTTCTATCCGCGTGTCGTACCCGCAGCTACAATGCAAACTTATGGCGCGGTCTTTGAACGAGACGATCGCGATCACGTATATTTCTCGTTCCGCAAAACCGCCCGTGATGACCACTGCGTCCTTTTCAGTGGCGAATTCGAAATCCAACACTTTCCAGAGAGATTTTGGCACTTTTCTTGTTAAATGGTTCTTTTCTCGTATTTCCTTCAAAATAACGGAATACTCTTCAGAAAATCGGATCATAGTGAGTTCAACGGGTAAAATCATCGCAATAGTCCTTTATCGTATCATTAAAAAAATGAATTGGGCTAGGCTGATACCCAACAAAATATAAAACATAATCTCCAACGCGTTGAAGTAACTCTTCTGCTTTTTTAAGCTTTCTTCCAGCTCCCGATAGTTGTCATTCAAAAAACATTGAATCCGGTCTATCTTCCGCTCTATCCGCAAGAGGTCGGATTCTTCCGCCGCTTGCCCTTTTCCTTCGGATTCCGAAGAGGCGGGAACCCGATTCCAAAAACCGGCATCGCTATCCCTCAATGTTATTCCCCTCCAACAGCGCTTTAATCGTCTCTTGAACCAGGGAGGTATCGCACTGTCCTTTCGTTTCTTTCATGACCAGACCAATAAAGTATTTCAACAATCCCGTCTTTCCAAACCGATACGCTTCCGCTTGCTCCGGGTGTTCTTCCACCACTTTTTTGGAAACTTCGATCACGTAGGCGCTGTCGTTGATTCGCGAAATCCCTTTTTCAGAGAGGAGCTGCTCTAGGGAGATATCGTTCTCCAATAGATCCGGGATCAGTGTTTTCGCGATGTGGGTGGTCGTTTTGCCCGTGGCAATCCATTCGATGATCTCCGCCAGACGTGCCACGGTCAAGGTTGTCCGATCGATCGTAAGCGCCCTCTCTTTGAGGGTTTTCTGTATCTCCCCGAGCAGCCAATTCTTGACCGCTTTCACGGGTAGTCCTTGTCCCACCGCTGCGACGAAAAAGGTTTCCAGTTCAGGCTCGTCGAGGAAAGTCTTCGCTTCGGCCATCGTCAAGCCGTATTGCTCCATCAGTCGATCTTGCTTTTCCATAGGAAGTTCCGGTATCGTTGTGCGGATGCGGTCGATCCAGGCGCGCTCTAGAACGATATCGGGTAAGTCGGGTTCGGGAAAATGACGGTAGGTGTTCTCTTCTCCTTTACTTCGAAGCGATACGGTCGAACGGCTTCCTTGGTCCCATCCGCGCGTTTCCGAGACCGTCTTCTCTCCGGATAAGAGCGCCGCCTTGAGCCGTTCGAACTCGTATTCCAGAGCTTTTTCAACGAACCTGAAGGAGTTGACGTTTTTTATTTCCACACGAGCCGTTACCAAGCCACGGTCCGTGTCTCGGACCGAGATATTTGCGTCGCAGCGTAGCGCGCCCTTTTCCATATCTCCGCTACAAATCCCGAGGGTTCGAAAGGTATTCCGCAAGGTCTCCATAAAGGCGTGGGCCTCTTTAGGCGTATCCAGATCAGGTTCTGTGACGACCTCAAGCAAAGCGATACCGCAACGGTTGTAGTCAATAAACGCACATTCCGGTCGGTCGGCGGGGCTGTGGAGAAGCTTTCCCGTATCCTCTTCTATATGAACTCTGCGTATGCGTACCTTTTTCTTGCGTCCGTCGGCGTGGATCAACAGACTTCCGTTTTCTGCGATCGGGCGGAAGTATTGGGTGATCTGGAAGCCTTTGACCAGATCGGGATAAAAGTAATTCTTTCGATCGAAAGAGCTCCTTTCATTGATGTGGCAATTTAACGCGAGCGCCGCCTTCACCGCGAACTCCACGACCGTGGCATTCAATTTTGGTAAAGTTCCGGGCTGACCGGTGCAACCGTCGCATATGTGGGTGTTCGGAGGCGCATCGAAGGACTCGGACGAACAGCTGCAGAACGCTTTCGTCTTCGTCAGCAATTGCGCGTGGATTTCCAAGCCGATCTGAGGTTTTATAGCCATAAGCGCTCCTCCTGAAATGGGAAGGGATAGTGATCGTCCTCGAAAAACCCTGCGCTCTTCTCGTAGGCGCGCGCGATATTGAACAGCATCTCGTCGGCGAAAGGCTTGCATTGCAAATGTAAGCCGCACGGCATTCCGTTAGCGAATCCCATCGGGATCGACAGGGCGGGCAGTCCAACGAGGTTGGCTAAGACCGTGTTTTTATCCGAAAGGTAAAAAGCTAACGGATCGGTGTTCTCCGTTATCCGAAAGGGTGAGAAAAGCGATGTGGGCGAGAGGAGCACATCGTAATCTTGAAATATCTGGTGGACTCTCTGTGAGATGAGCCGTCGAACCTTCATCGCTTTTTGATAGTGCGAGTCATATTGAGCCTCTCCGAGGTAGAAGGCGCCCAATAGCATCCTTCGCTTCACCTCTTCACCGAAGCCATACTGCCGGGATTCGGCCATCATATCTGTCAAGCTTTCTTCCGGTATCCTGAAGCCGTAACGTACACCGTCGAATCTGGCGAGATTGGAGGAAGCTTCCGAGGGCACGAGGATGTGGTAGGTGGCGATCGCGTACCTCTCCTCAGGAAAGTCGATCTCTTCCACAACGCATCGATTTTGTTTAAATATCTCGACTGCCTCCCAAAACGCACGCCGCACGTGCGGGTCGATCGTTTCGGGAACTGACTGCCTTACCACGGCGCAACGTTTCCCCGCAATCGAGTTTTCGATACCTTTCAATAAATCCATCGGACGGTCGACGGTGGTAGCGTCCTTTTCGTCTTTTCCGATGAGGATATTGCCGATACACGCGGCATCTCGCACCGAACGGCAGAGAGGTCCGATTTGGTCGAGAGAAGAGGCTAAAGAGACGAGCCCGTAACGCGAAACCAACCCGTAACTCGGTTTGTATCCGACAATCCCACAGTGGGCGGCGGGCAGGCGGTTTGAACCGCCGGTGTCGGATCCGAGCGCGAAAGGAACACACCCGGCCGCTACCGCCGCCGCGGAGCCCCCGCTGCTCCCACCCGGAATACGATAGTAGTCCCAAGGGTTTTTCGTTGTAAAAAAAGCGGAGTATTTCGTTGAAGAACCCATAGCGAACTCATCCATATTTGTTTTCCCAAAGAAGACCGCACCGCTGGCTTTCAAGCGCGCGATGGCCGTCGCATCGTAACCGGCTTTGTAGTTCCATAGGGCGTAGGACCCACAAGTGGTCTGAAAGCCCTCCACCATAATATTGTCTTTTACCGCGAAAGGCAAAGGCAAACTGTCCAGGGCATCCGGAATACTAATCTCCGAAAGTTTCGGCATCCGAATAAAGGCCAGTATCCTCGAGTCGGCGGCCCACGCGTGCTTATAGAAAGCTTCTAAAATATCTCTCGGGCTCCAGCTCTTATCCCGAATCCCGCGAACCAACGACTCGACGGTGTTTTTCCAGATCTCCAACGCCACACCTCCGTACAGAGTATGAAAGGTACGGTACCTCCGAAGATTATAACACAAATCGCGAGCGGACTTTTGTGAGGTGTGGGTATAATATCGGGGTGCGCCAAAATGGGAACGCTGAACTTTAGTTCGGCAGGTTCAAAGAAAAGATGGTTTCGCACAGAGTACGCAGAGAGCACAGAGGAAACATAAACCTGGGTGTTGACTCTCCTAAACACCTCTCTTCTTTGTGACCTCCGTGGTCTCCGTGGGAGATTTTTTAGATATGCCAACTTAAAAGTTGGCGTTCCCAACCCACAAAGTATCGCGCCGTCGCATAGAGAAAAAACGCTTACGCCGCGATGGGTCCGGAAAAAAACGTTTCGCGCCATCGAAAGAAGAAGAGGCGCTCACGCCGCGATGTCTGTGTGGGTCATCGCGGGGTAAGTGGTTTTTACGACCCCGCGATCCCGCTTTTGTTTTTTTCTAAAGTTCCGCGATGGGTCCGGAAAAAAACGTTTCGCGCCGTCGCAAGAAGAAGAGGCGCTTACGCTGCGATGCCTGTTTGGGTCATCGCGGGTAAAAAGGCAGTCCAGAAAAACTCGCCGCGCGAAAGCGTGGAGCCGACCGGCGGCATACCTTCTGTTAATCCCAGAAGGGAGTTGATTTAGTTCAAGAACTGAATTGTTCTTACAAATAATTTACCAAACGGTCAAATAATTCCTTCGCGGAACGTGATAGAATAAGAAGCGGTACGACGCTTCGGATTGGAGGGATACGGTTGTCCAAGAGAGACACCAAACGTGACATATTACAAGCGGCAAAAGCGGTTTTCGCAAGCAAAGGCTACGAAGCTTCAACCTTAGAGGACATCGCGGAAAAAGCCGGCGTGAGAAAAGCGCTGATTTTTTACTACTACCCTTCAAAAGAATCGTTGTTTTTAGAAGCCTGGAACGAATCGATCGACGAGCTTGAGAATACGCTCTTTAGAGAACTGGCGGACGAGAGCGTCTATATCCGGAAGTTGAAAAAACTCTTCCGCGGTTACATCGATTTTGTGATGAGCCGTCGAGAAGTGATGAAACTGATAGAGATCGATCGGGTTCGAATTATGGACGGGCCGCAGGACGGAGACGAGTGGGGAAGGTTTCGGCTCAGGTACAACCGTTTCTTGCAAAAAATCGAAGAACTGATCGAGGAAGGGAAAGAAAAAAAGGCCCTGCCCTCCGACATATCGACAAAAGCGACGGCCAAACTCCTCGCGCAAATGATGGGTATGGGCGCTTTGGAAGAGAACATCACGCTGGAACGCATCATACGGATCATCTTGTCCGGCATGGCTTTGGAACCGGAAAGAATCCTGCTTTAACCCGGCTCTATGGACTTCTATCTCAACGTGACCGTAGCCGGTTTGGAAACGACCCGGCAAATCTGCTCCGATTACGGTTACTGGTTCCGAAGAGGAGACGAAACCTCGTTAACGCTTTTTTTCACGGATCGCGCCCTCGTTTCAGAGGTCCGGCGGGTCGTCGACGACCTCAAAGGACCAGGATCGGCTCCCGTTCACCTTATCGCGGATCCGGTTCCCTTCCACGAACTCCACCGGTTCTACCGAAAAAAAGGCTTGCTGAACGAGTGGATTCCCTATCGCCCAGGCGACCTTTTCAGGATCCATCGCCTCCTCGAACCGAACGCGGGTAATCAGAGCTACGAAACTCAACCGGTCTCTATACAATTCGACGTGCGCTATGACCAAACCGTTCCCGAAAAGCGCCGTGTCTATCGGAGAGAACAGATCGCCGCCATTCTCGACGCGATCGATCACCTTCACCCGACGTCGCTGATCGACTGGGGTTGCGGATGCGGCGCGAATTACTCTTTTCTGAAGGATAAATTGGCGCAAGAGGGGATCCGTTATCAAGGCCTCGACACCAGTCGTTTTCTTATTTCGAAAGCGAAGGACTTGTATGAAACTCCGGAATCTGATCCCCGTGTTCGATTTGATCTGGGTGACGCGAGGAGACTTCCTTACCCCGACCACGCCTTCGATTTAGGGTTTTCCGAGAGTCTTTTACCGTTGGTCCCGAACCCCCTGGCGGCTCTTACCGAGATGGCTCGTACGACGCTGTTCGGCTTTTTTTCCTCGCTCTATACGATCGCTTCGCACCAACCCGGATTGGTTTATTTACAAAAGGAGCGGGCCTATGCCTTGGACGTGGGGGCGACTTGGAAATACCGCAAGGGTGTTTCCGAACAAGTCTTCTATCTTCCCAAAACCGCCGATGTCAGGGCTTTCGCACGAAAGGTCCCGCATATCGTGACGGTCGAAAACAAACGGCATCAGTTCTTCGATGCCTTGGGCATCCGAACGGTGAGCGTCTTTTTCTATCCAAAAAGGTGGTTCGACCAAAGGCGCGCCCGATTCACGCTGTGGAATTATCAGCCTTTGATGTGAGGTTGCTGATCTTTCGAAAAATCCAAGATCGTCGCACCGGTCAACGCGGCGAGATCGGAGCTCCGCATCCAAATTTGTATCCCTTTCTTCCCGGCGCTGCAACTGATCCACTCTTCTCGTAAGACCGGCCGGTCCAGAAAGAACGGATAGGTTTTGGTCATCCCGAACGGAGATACCCCACCCCGAACGTACCCGGTCAGAGACAACAGGCGTCCCGCGTCAACGGTGCCGATCATCGTATCCGGAACGAATGAGGCCAAGCGTTTGATGTCGACGTCGCGGTGACCTTGAAGCAGGCAAACGAAAACCCCGGAACGGTTCCCCTTGAGCACAATCGTCTTGACGGTTTGCTCCACCCGAATCCCCAGCTTTTGGGCTACAGATACGGCGCTGAGATCCGATTCGTCCACTTCGTAAACCCGACTTTCAAAATCAACGCGATGCCGTTCCAGAAAACGGATCGCGTTGGTTTTTGGGTTCGCCTTCACGGTACTCCTCTATCGTTTCGTGATCAAGAAAAATATCTGAGAAAATACGCCATTCCAGGGATGCCCGTTGATGTCCGCCTGCAACAACCCGCCAAAGGTGGGGTCTTCGAAGAGGAACAACTCCGGTATCGGGAAAGTCCGGTCTATCCATTGATAATAGAGCTGTGGGAAGAAGGCTTTCAAGTCGGAAAAGTTTTCTGGGTGGGCGAAATACATCCCGGGGTAGGCCAATACGTGAAGTTCATCGATGAAACGGCTGTCGATTCCCCTTAGATCCAAGAACCCCCGTACGCGGGAGAACAGGGGCTCTTCGCTCTCTATTGAAAAAAGTGTTACAGCTTTCGTTGGATCGGAGACGTAGTCGATCGTTTCTCGCAGTATCGCCAAAAGCCGTTCGGACAACGGGGAGCCGGTGTCCAAGCGCGCGAGGTTCAGGCCGAACGGCCCTTCTTCCTCCGGGTCGTCGAGGAATGGCAGTTGATCGTTCTCGATCATCCAGATCATCGTTTCGCAAAACCCGACGATTGCCCCTTTCCAGTTCTCCACGGCGTGCGTGCCACCATTTTCTTCTTCTGGTCGGAAGGCCAAAAACCCCTCATCGAACAGCGCGCACCATTCTAAGTTGGAGATTTTTCCGTCGTGGTTTGCGTCGAGAAAATCCGCGGCATAGGCGTACGCGGACTCTATCCCCTCTTCTCGGTTAATTTTTGAGAATCGGTTCAAAAAATCTTGGAGGGCGCTTCCGAAATCGAGTTGGTAGATAACGAGCGGTTCCAAGGCGCTCAGTTCTCCCGTCACCAATAAATATAGCCAGCGCATCTCCGTAGAACCGATCGTCAGAACGTCCTCCTCGTCGAAAACCGGTTCCCACGCGTCTAGGTCCAGCTCATCGATTTCTCCGGATCGAATCAGATCGAACAGTTCTTTGTCAAACCACGCGTCGCCCGAGGAGGGATCGAAGAACCGGCTGATCTTTTCGTCCGGAGGGAGCTCATTTTTACCGATTAAGGCTTCTGCGATGATCTTCCAAACTGGCGCGCCCTGTGCAAACCAAGAGAACAGCAAAGGCGTTTCAGGTTCTAAGACGCCGTTTTGATTCCAATCGAGATGATTCGGGAAGATATCGACCGGTTCAGGAGAAGCCAACGCCCGCTCAAGGCACGATTTGGCCTCTTCCAATAGCGCGACGGTTTCGGCGATCTCACGTTGCCCCTCTTGTATCCACCATCGTATCCAGGAGAGATCAAGGTCGTCTTCCGCGCGTAGGACCCTCGTTTTAAAGAACCAATTGAGTAACCTCTTCTGTAATTCAGCCTTTAGAGCGCTTTTCGCGTTCGCGCGAAGGGCGCCTGGCAGCGCATAGTCTATGGGACCGATTCTCTTGAAAATGGAGATCAGGCGTTGATTTCCTCGGAATAGCGTGACCAGAGAGAGGCCGAGGTTAGCTTGAGGTCGCGTCGGGTTTCTCCTTAACGCTTCTCGAAAGCAGTTTTCCGCTGTTCGTAAGTCCCCGGAGTTGAAATGTCGAAAACCGGCTTCTATTGTGGGTCCGATATCGATATACGCGCAACCGTAGAAGAAGAGGGTAAATACAAACAGAAGGATCGCCAAACCTATCGTTCTTTTCACATCGATCACTCCCTACTCTATAGTTTCTTACAAGAATTATACACGATCTGGTAAAAAAACAAAACCCGGTATGGGTCTACTTATCGCGGCGTAAGCGCCCCTTCTTTTCGCGACGGCGCGATACGCTTTTTTCTGGGCCTATCGCGGCCAAAAGCAAAAGGGGGATCGCGGGGTCGTAAAACCACTTACCCCGCGATAACCTCGCACGGGCATCGCGGTGTAAGCGTTTAAGGGCTTTCGAGAGCTTACTGAAAAGCAAAAAAACGTGCCGAACTAAAGTTCGGCGTTCCCGATTTGTTGCTCCTCGGTATTATTCCCACACCAAAACCCGTTCGAAATCGACACGCCTGTTCCGGCATACTCGCGGTTGGCATTCGCCCTTGACTTTTTTCATCCGGACCGGTAGTATTAAGGGTATCATCGACCGATCTCACAATCGGACGAGTAACTAAGGGGGAGACTATGGATTTTTCGGATATCGGTATCGGAATGATCAATCGACAAACCTTTTTCGTTTCAGAAGAGCGTGTGAGAGCCTTTGCCGAGTTGACCGGCGATATGAACCCTGTCCACCTTGACGAGGAGTTCGCCAAAAGCACCCAATTCGGCAGACGGATCGCTCACGGTATGCTCGTGTCCTCCTTCATTTCGAAGGTCCTGGGCCGGGATTTCCCCGGTGACGGTACGATCTATGTGGCGCAAAAAGTGCGATTCAGACGCCCCGTCTTCATAGGGGATACGGTGGTCGTTGAGGTGGAAGTGACCGAAAAAAACGAGGAAAAGCGACGGCTCATCCTAAGGACCGACGTCATCAACGAGAGCGGAGAAAAGGTGATCATAGGAGAAGCCGAAGTGATGAAGCCTTGACGCCCCGACCTTTTCATTCCTTCGCCAATAGAACGATCAAGAGCCGGCCGCACCGTTTGTGAAGCGCGGTCAACGTACCTTCATTGCGTAGGATGAAATGGCTTTTCGACTTGTGCCGACCGACACGCTGCGCCATCACACGTTTTCGAGCTTCCTCGACGTCATAACCGCGAGTTTCGACTAGCCGTTGGATGCGGGTTTTGCGCGTCGCGTCGACGAAAATGACCCAATCGACCGATGCGTCCAAGCCCATCTCAAAAAGAATCGCCGCCTCCAGAAAGACCAACGGATGATGGGCGTCTTCCAGAACCTGAAAGCGAGCCAACGTGTGGTCGATCATCCACGGATGAACGATGGCATTGAGTCGAAGCAACGCTTGAGGATCGGAGAAGACGATACGGCCTAACGCTTTCCGGTCTATATCGCCGTGAACTCCCAAAATGCTCGTCCCAAATGCTCGGACCGTCTCGGCCATGATATGGGCATCCCGCAACGCGAGATGCCCCACTTCATCTTCATAGACCACCGGATACCCTTTTCTTTCGTAGTACCGGCTCACTTCTGATTTCCCGGAGGCGATGGATCCGGTTATCCCCACTTTCTTCAAGAAACCGATTCCGTTCCCGCGACATCTATTTCAGAAATATACATGTCGGGGCAATAGACGCTGAAGTTTCCGGAAGGCATAGACAGATTCGAGGACGAACTGAGGTCTACTACCCTCCCAAACCATTCCAGAAGATTTCCGGCGATCGTGATCTGCTCCACCGGGTAGGCGATCTTCCCGCCTTCCACTTTGAAACCCTCTGCACCAAGCGATAGCTGTCCCGAGTAGGGGTTCGCGCCGGAGTGCATCCCTTGTAGGTCTGTGATGTAAAGCCCATCCCCCATCTGTATGATCAGTTCGTCCAAGTTCAGGAGGCCAGGTCGTAATACCAAGTTCTGGGGAGCGATCACTGTCGCTTGATCGTACCTAACCCTCGCCGCGTTTCCGGTTGACGACAGCCCATCTTTCACAGCCGTTTTCATCCGGTGCAAGAAGGTTTCGAAAACCCCGTTACGGACAATCGTGGTCGTTTTCGTCGGTACGCCTTCCGCGTCGAACGGGGTGTTCGAGATTCCGCCTTCGATATACGGCTCGTTCGCGATCGTGATTACCGGAGCCGTAACGACTTGCCCCAACTTTCCTGCCAACAGCGAGAGGCCTTTATGCGCATTTTCCGCGTTTATCATGAAAGAAAAGCAGGTCAACAGCATCCCGACCATATTGTAGTCTAAAATGACCGGGTATTTTCCGGTTCGAACGCTTTTCGCGCCGAGCTTCTTCAGGGCTTTTCCCGCGGCTTTCCGGGCCGTTGCGCGAAAATCCAGCCCGACTGGCGACGCTTGCGCGACGAAGTCCAAACCAGTTTTCGCCGTTTTCCCGTCGGAAGCGGCCGCGACGAGGTATCCGCCCCCGCCTTCGCGACCGTATTCCACGTTCACACCATACGAGTTGCTAACGTAAAACCTATCCGCGCCTTCAAAATATGTGCAGTAGGGGATGTTCACGATAGCCGAGTGATAGGCCTTCGCCTCTTTCTCCATAGTAATGGCGTAGGCGATCTTCTCCTCGATTGGCAGCTGCGCGTACCGATCCGCGAAGGGCGGGAAGGTTCTATAGGGTTCTTGACCGGTATAGATATATTCAGGGTCTAAAGCGTCTATCTGTTGACAGTTTTCATATGCATCTTCGACGAGTCTGGCCGCCGACTCGGGTGTCCATACTTCCGTAAAACTGGAGCCTGCTTTTCCATCTACGATCGTTTTAAAGCTCGCTCCAGCGCAGGATGCGTCCTTATAGTGTTCGATCTGGCTTTCGAAAACGCTGATCTCTAATTCCCGTTGTTCCATACCGAAGAGCTCAAAGGTCTTCAATCCTTTTTTGACAGCGATGTCAAAGATAGAGTTTCTGAAGGCTTCGAAGTTCATTGGTTTCTCCCCCCCACGAGTAATGCGGACACACGAATCGTCGGTTGCCCGACATCCGCGGGGACCATCCCGGAGATGGACCCGCACATTCCTTGAGATCTCGCCAGGTTGTTTCCGACCATATCGATCTTTTCCAACACTTCGTGGCCTTTCCCGATAAGCGTCGCCCCGCGTACGGGCTTCGAAACACGACCTTTTTCGATGAGGTACCCTTCGAGAACGGCGAAATTGAACTCACCGGTCGTCGGTTGAACGGATCCGCCCCCCATTGTCTTGGCGTACAACCCCCATTCTGTGTTGGCGATTATCTCTGCCGGAATGGAGTATCCGGGTAATAGGAAGGTATTGG
Source organism: Thermotogota bacterium ADurb.Bin062 (assembly GCA_002071085.1). Classification (GTDB taxonomy): domain Bacteria; phylum Thermotogota; class Thermotogae; order MWEM01; family MWEM01; genus MWEM01. The sequence continues at coordinate 63,003 of MWEM01000004.1, forward strand.
ACATCCGCGAGGTCGGCGCGAAGGTGTAGTTTTCTCGTCGTCCGCTTCCGGTAGGTTTCATACCCATCTTCCGAGCGTTGATGTGATCGATCAGGTAGCCTTTTAGCACGCCGTTTTCGATCAACAGATTTCTTTGGGTAGGCATCCCCTCGTCATCGACGGTGCACGTTCCCCAAGCGTTCGGGATGGTCCCGTCGTCGACCGCGCTCACGCAGTCGGCGGCTATTTTCTGGCCAACCTTCCCACAGAAGACCGACGCTCCTTTCGCGACGGCCGTCGCCTCCAACGAGTGCCCGCACGCTTCATGAAAAATGACACCGCCGAATCCGTTGTCGATCACTACCGGCATCATCCCTGCCGGCGAGAAGTCAGCGCGTATCATTCGAAGCGCGATTCGGGCGGCCTCTCTCCCGACCTCTTTCGGGTCTATGAGGTTGTAGAATTCGAAACCCGCTCCGGATCCGGGAGAACTCGAACCCGTCTCTTTCTGTCCGTACTCGGTCGCGATGACCGTCGTGATGAGTCGGGTTCTCCGCCTGCGATCCTCGGTGAACACCCCTTCGGTATTGGCGATACGCACGTACTGATCCTTTTCCAAATACTTGACTTCGACTTGGCCGATCAGGTCGTTAAGTGCGCTTCCCGCGGGGGCGAAGGTCCTCGCGCCTTCATGCGCCAGCCGCATGACCCGTTTCTTTTCTTGTCTTTCCATGATTTCAAAGGGCGTCAGCACGGGTAACTTGGTCTGGTGATGTTTTTCAGATAGGGTAACTGATTCGTACCCTTTGGACGGCCCTTTCAGCGCTTTGCCGATCCTTCGGGCCGTGGCTTTCAAGTTGTCGATCGAGAGATCGTTGGTGTAGGCGTAAACCGCCTTCGTTTCCAAGAAGGCCCTCAACCCGACCCCGAAGAGTCTGCCTGTGTTCACCTTCTCGAGTTTGCCATCGGTCATCGACATTTCGGCCGATCGCGTGTCTTCAAAGAACAGCTCCCCGAAATCTCCACCCGTCTCCAACAGAACGCTTAAGACCTCTTCGATGTCTCGCTTTTGAAGCATATTGACCTCCTTTCAGGGCTGCGTCCTGATGATCAGCGCATCCGCGGGGAAAGGAAAAGCGGCCTTTGCCTTCATCAGCGCATCCACAACGGATAGATAATCCTTAAGTGAAAAGACGGCGCCGATTTCGGGGAAAACAGCCAAAAAGGGTCGCTTCGGATAGACCCTTTGATAGCGCTCCGTTATCTCCTTCTGCTTATCGGCGTCTTTGACTAAAAAAACCAATAAATCGCGGGTAGAAGCCAGCTTTTTCACGGCTTCGTGAACGAGACGCTTTTCGATGATGAAGGGGCGAATACTCTGACTTGACCAGAGATTGTATTCCACGATCGAGAATTGATAAGCGTTGTCGTTCCAGGCGTTGATCAAGACCATCTGCGGTGCGTAAGGTTCTTGAACTGGTTCCATCTTCGCGAGTTCTTCACACACCCGCCAGATTTTTTCAGAGGAGACCTCAATCTCCCCTTTCGCGTTGATCAAATAGGGGAAGTTTAAAAAGGCGACATGTCCTAAAGCGTCCGCGTATCCCCAAAGGGAGAGCAAGTCGATGGCGTCGAAGTTGGTTTCGATCTTTCCCAAGACGTCCTGTATGAGACGGTTGAGCGTGAGGGTGTCCTTCTTCGTTTTCAGGGACTGAAGCAAGGTGAGCAGGACTTCTTTTTGTCGCTGTATCCTTCCCAAGTCTCCTAAATGGTCGTTTCGAAAACGGATGTACAACAGAAGCTGCTTCCCGTTCAGCGCCTGAAGTCCCGGTTCGAAGTGAATCTTCAAGTTTTGCTGAGTGTCCTCGTATTCTAACGTCGTCAGTATATTCACTTTCACAGGGCCAAGGAGGTCTCCCAGGTACTCGAAGACCTCGTAGTCGATCACCGCGTATCGGGCGATTGAGATGTGGAGTAGGGACTCTATGGTTTTTTGTAAGGCGCGGATGCCGTGTTTTTTGTATAGTCCGTTGATCTTGACCGTAGGTTGCGACTGAACGGCGCTCCCAGTGGCAGTGGGGGAAGGCGCGGATTCCGAGGCGGGATCGGGTACCATCAGGTCCCTCGGGATGCTGATGAAGACCGTCTTTTTAGTTTCGAAGTGTATACCCAGAACGCCGATCATATCCGTTCTGTCTGCCCCTCCCGTGGCCGCGTCGTCAACCCCTAAGATCAGATAATACGCCTTCCCCGTCAGCGCGCTTTCCTCATCGGAAACCTGAAAGACCTCCTTCATAAAGCCGGGCAGGATTAGAAAGAATAGGGTGACCGATACGCAAAGAAGAGAGGTAAAGAGGGCTAATAACACTCCGCCTTCGCGCCGATGAGCTCTTCTCATTGGGACATAAACTCCTTAATCGACTTCAAACTCTTGTCGTCTAGATAGAAGCGCTCCACCTCAACCTCACCCGACTTGGATTGATACCGGATGGTGACCGGATTTTTCGTCAGAAATGTCACCGGAGTGGCTTTGTAGGCATAGTTTTTGAGTTGGTCAACCAACCGGTAGGCCGAGCGGTTATTGAAATTATCCATTTTGAGGATGTTCTGTAGCGCCTTCATCTTTGGAAAGAAGATGAACTCGAAGACGGAAAGGTCGATCCGTTGGATCAATCCGATGAATTGGTGGATATCGTGTGGAGTTTGAGAAGCGCCGGTTTGCGAAGAGTCCTGCGCGGTTTTGGACAGTCGCGCGAGGGCGGCGAAATCAGAGGTGTCTATCGTTGCCCAGAAACTCCGATTAGCCCGACCGAAGAGTTTCTCGATCGAATTGTAGATGCCTTGCGGCGTCGATTGGTCCAAAGAGACAGCTTGGATCGGTTCGAAGCTTTTTAAGGGCATCTGTACGGCGTAGCTGATTTTTTGAAGCTTGTTCGAACGGATGAAGAAGACCTCCTCTTTGTCTTGGATCAGGAAAAGGAAGTCGACGATCGGCTCCTTCATATCGTTGCTATCGAAAAGCAGACTATGGGTATAGAACAGAAATAGAACTACGAACGTGCAGGCAAGCGAGATGAGAATTAGGATCCAAGGAACCTTGCGTTTCGGCTTTTTTTTGTAGGTGCGTGTCGGTATCGGATAGATCATGGACACCCCTCCGTATGTTTATACAGGATTTCTTTCACAGTTTCCACGCAGCCCAGTGAATAGGATACCATTTCCCAAGGGTTTTTCAAGGTTAGCGGGTCAACCGCTTCCACATTTTTCATCACCGGGATACCCCGATAACCGGAGAGCTCTCCGGTGATCAGGCAGACGATCCCTTCCTCAAACCAGAGGGGGAAATCGGCTAGCCGACGTATCGTCCAATGAAGTAGCTCGTGTTCTAAAAGATTTCTATAGACGGATTCTCCCAACAGGTGGCGACTCTGCAGGCAAATCCCATTCGCGTTCGTGAATCCGCGAATCCAATAGGGAGCGCCCGTCTCTCGTGTGAAAGAGGCCACGCTCGAGAACTCCCTGACCGCGACGAAGGATTCCTCGACGGCCATACCCAGTATCGACTCCAGCTCTTTCACTCGGTGAGGAAACTGCGCGTGTAAAGAGGTGCGGTATTCGCTCGCGCATAGACAAGCCCCGCACAGCGTTAGCAGCGCTATGAGGAATAGGGTCCATCTAGTGTTTGCGATATGTGTCCCCACGCGATTGGCCCTCATCCGGGCGCCCTCCCTATCTGGTGAACGGCGTCGAAGGCTTCCCCCAGGATCTGGCACAAAAAGAACAGGTACTCTTTTTCTACGTTGGAAAAGACTTTGAAGAAAGAAAACTCCATCAACAGCGCGACAACCGATTCGGAACGCGCGTAAAGGGGCAAGTAGATTCTAGAATGGGATCCGGGCGCGATCCCTTCTTTCTCGGCAATCTCTCCCATAAACGGTTTCGATGGCGAGAGCGAAGAAGAGAACGGTTCTTTGACCACCTCGTTCAAACGCCTTTTTTCGATTGTGAAGGGGGCGCCCGCGTTGGGATCGGAGCGAGACGACTTGAGGGCGTAGTATACAGTTTGCTCTTCCGGCCTCTCTTCGGGCCCGATCCTCAACCCCCACAAGGAAGCTTCCGGGTATATTTTCCTTAGAAACGAGATGAAAGCCGAGGCAATTTTCTGAGTTCCTTCTCGACCACCGGTTAAATTCCCCAGCGACGAGGATTCAAGCGCCTGCGGTGAACAGAGGGTCATCTGAAACCGGCAGAGCAAGATATACTTTTGCGAAATCGTCTCGTTTCGTTTCGTAGAATAGAATATTTTTAGATAGAGTTCCGAGATATTGAACAAGGTGCGTAAAAAATGGAACTCGTAGTCAGAAGGGTCGTACGATCTACTTTTCAACAGCACGAGGAGGATCAGGTCGCGTTTGTCGATCGATACGGCTTTGGAGGTTAGCGCCTTCTTCAGTCGGGGCGTCAAGCCTTCCGAAACCGTGTCTCGCGCGTCCTCGGGAAGGCCCAGCGAAAGCTGGCCAACCCAGAGCTCTTTAGGGGTTTGAAAGAGAGAGGGAGGCAACGTCGTTAAGATTGGCTCTCCTCCGGAGAAGGCCAGGAGCTTACCCTTGGGTTCGGACTTCTGGAAGAAGAGAATCTCCTCCACCCAGCTCATGATGGAAAGCAGCTTATCGTACAGCTGTTTCAATTCGAAGGATGGGCCTTTCTGGAAATCGAAGCCGGAGAAACTGTCGGTGAGTTGATAGACCGTGCGGCTGAACTGGTCCAGCTTGTCCGCCGTGATCTGCAAGTCTCCCGATATGAGCTTCAACGAGCTCTCTAAACGTCCGATCTGTTCGCCATACTCCTCTTTAGCTTGATTCAACGAAAAATACTTCTCTTTTGCGGTTTTCTCCCATCGATGGACGTAAAAACCGTAAAACCACCAAACTAAAACCAGGATGAATATCGCCCCCAGCATAAAGGCAAGCGTGTAGATGTTCACCGTGATCGGGGAGGTGGTGAATATGAGATAGGTGCTGAATGGTTTTTTATAGAGGTTGATCGTGTTGACGAAGACGAAATCCCTTTTACCAATACTGGAGAAGAGGGCGTTCGCTTCGATCATTTGGCCGGGCGGATACAAAAAGGTCGTATCGTTTAAAAACGCGTAGAACCTTTGAGATTCGTTGACGGGAAATTGAGCGTACATAACCTCCATATTGACCGATAGCTTGATGCCCCACCCTTGTTCCGTTCGGGTGTAGAAGGTGACGCGGCCCTTCTCGAAGATCACTTCCTCATCTTTGTACATAATCGGATAAGAGGTCAGAAGCTGTGCGACGTCGATTTCCGGATCGGTGAATAGGAAGGTCTTTAGCTTCCATTGCGCCGTCGCGAGGTTCGCCGAATTTTTAACCTCGTTGACGATCCGCGAATAGGTATCGATCTTTTCTTCGAGCATCCTACTGCTGATCATGAAGACTTCCTTGGAAAGCTCGATCTCTTTTTGCTGCATTTTTCGGTCGTTCAGATTGACCTGCCAAAAAACGGTGTAAAAGATCATAACTGGGAAAAACGCGATGAGCGCGAAGAAAATATTGTTCAGGCGTTGCGTACCCGGGATGACCTCCCGTATTTTCCCGGGTGGAATCGGTTGTCCGTAGTGGCCGAAGATGCTGATCAGCAAGATAGAGACGACTCTGAAGGTCTCCGAAATCACTTCTTGAAATTCGGTTTGTAGGATATGGAAAAACCCGAAACGCAGGAAGAAATCCACCGAGAATAAGAAACACGCGATGATGATCCCCCAGAAGGCGGAGCCAACGGAGACTCCGGCTAACATCGACGAATAGACGACCATCGGGATGATGCCCAACATATAGGACATCTGAACCATCAGCGTTTCAAAGTTGTTTATCGGGTTGAAAAATAGCCCGATAGATATCGGGAGGAGGAAACAGACGATCGACAGGACAAAATAGCGGCCGATCGGGATACGGTCGTTGTACTGAACGACCGCGTTTCTGAAGAAGACTAAAAGCCAGAGGTTGTTCAAAAAAAACAAGATGTTGGTGACCAGATAGAAGTCGTCATACAGAATGATCGTAACATAACGGAGCAGACCGTACCCGGTCGATGTGGCGAAGGCCATCAGGAGGAAGGTAAAAGGGGTCTTCCCCTTGAGGTCGAACTTCGCAATTCCGTTGAGAATCAACAGGTTCGAGGTGATTAACGAGATGCTGAACACCAACGCTTCCCATACGCTCATACTCAAAACGCTCCGCTAAAGGGTATCCGTTTCGGATAGGTCCGGAACGAAAGCCGGGTCGCTCTCCGTATACCCTATGATCTTCCGCATCGCGATAAAACGGTCCAACTCTTCTCGTAGACGCGGCGCACTTTCGACTAAAACCGTTACCAGAACCTCGACCTTTTCGGCGTATCGGACTTCGATCCCGTTTTCCTCAACCCCGAGAGCGGATAAAAAGCGCTGGAACCCTTTCCAGTCGGGGTAGGCCAACGCGAAAGCGTATCGACGATAGAGCCGGTAACGCGCGATCCCAACGGCCTGGATGGTCTCTTCCGCGCTACGACGATAGGCTTCGATCAACCCGCTGATTCCCAACTTAATCCCCCCGAAATACCGGGTCACGACGAGGGCCGTCCTTTCCAACCGATGCTTGGACAAAACTCCAAAAACGGGCGCGCCGGCGGTCCCTCCGGGTTCGCCGTCATCGGAAAAATGCTGGCTTCCGCCTTTAACGTCGATGACGTACGCCCAAACGTGATGATTGGCTTGCGGATGCCTCGCTTTTCTCGATTTGATGAAGTCCGTCACGTCATCTTTCGATAGAACGCGAGCCGCGCAACCGATAAACCTCGATCTTTGGATCACGATCGTCGTTTCTGTCGATTCCTCCGCAGTTTCACCCCGATCAAAGGCTGAAGCACGCACCGATAAGTAAGAATCCGCGCTCGGACCGACGCCCATCTTTCCCTACTCGGCTTTATGTGAAAAGAGATACTGTAAAAAATCGACCCGCTCGTCGAGCAACACTACCGCTTCTTTTTGGAAAACGTTCTCATAGGCGCTCAAAGAGCGCCAGAAACGGTAGAACTCCGGGTCTTTCGAAAAGGCTGAGGCGTAAACCTCTAGAGCCGACGCGTCTCCTTCCCCTCGAATCTCTTCCGCGCGTTTGTTCGCCTCGGCGATCAACACCGATGATTCTTTCTCCGCTTTCGCTACGATCTCTTTATACTCCTTCTCCCCTTCGGCCCGAATCTTGGCCGCCGCCTGATACCTTTCGGATTTCATCCGTTCAAATACGGCTTTCGCATTGGTCTCGGGCAGATCGGTCCGTTTCACGTTGACGTCGGCGACCTGCACGCCGAAGGTTTTCAGGTTTTCCGAGGTCTGTACCGTGATGGATCCCAAGAAGGCTCGACGCTCTTCCGAGATGATGTCCGGGATCGTCAATTTTGCGAAAGAATCGCGGATGTTCGCATAGACGATATCGTCGATTTGGTTTAACGCGCTGACGGTATTGTTAAGCGTTTCCAGAAAGGCTTTCGCGTCGGAAATCCTCCACAGGATAAAGCTATCCACTTCCAGCCGTTTTTTGTCGGCGGTGAGAACGCTTTCGGGCGGGATATCGTACAGCATAAGGCGCTTGTCGCGCTTTTCTATCCTATCGATAAAAGGGGCTTTGAAATGGATACCGGCCGTATCGTGGACGTCCAGGATCTTTCCGAAACGGATACGGATGGCCAGTTGCGTTTCATCCACCGTATAGGTCACCATCGCGAACAGGATGAAAAAGGCGAGGAAAATCCCGAGGAACCACCATAAGGTTTTCATTGTCGACCCCCTCCGTTCATCAAAGCTTGGATATCCAAGAGCTTCAGGGTATTCCCGCTGTCTCCGGGAAGAATCAGCGTCTTGAAATTCGGTAACACCTTTTCCATCGTCTCTATGTACAGGCGCTGCCGGGTGATCTCCGGAGAGGCTTCGTACTTTTCTAGAACCTGCAAAAACCGGGCCACTTCTCCTTGCGCGGCCAGCACCCGTATGTCCCGGTAACCTTCCGCTTCTAAGAGGACCTTACCGGCTTCTCCCTGCGCTTTCGGCACGAGATCGTTGTAATACCGGAGCGCCGTGTTGATCGTTTTCTCTTTGTCCTGGATCGCGCTGTTCACATCATCGAAGGCTGCCAGCACTTCGGTTGGGGGATTCACTTCCTGCAACCGGACGTTTTCCAATGAAACTCCTATTTGGAAACGATCCAGGAGCTCTTGGAGACGGTCTTTCGCTTCCATCGCGATCAAATCGCGATCGGAGGTGAGCACCTCGTCTACGGTTCGGAGCGCGACCCTTTCACGGATCACTGACTCCGAAAGCGCCTTCACGATCTCTTCGGGATTGTGTATGTTGAACGCGAAGGAATAAGCATCCTTGATGCGGTATTGGATGACGCACTCGACGCTGGCGAAATTGTTGTCGCTTGTCATCATCAACGCCTCGCTGACGACCGAAGCGTACCGATTGGCCGCTACCGTTCGAAACCCGATCTCTATCTTCCGGATGGATAGCACATCCACGACGGTGACGGAATCGAATGGGGCCGGTAGATGATAGTTGATACCGGGCTGATCGGTCCTCACGTACTTCCCGAATCGTTTTACCAAGCCAACCTCCGATGGGGCGACATTGTAAAACCCGGTCGAAAAATAGATGACCAGAATGCCAACGATACTGGCCACCATAACGAGCGTGAAGGTCCATTTCGGTATACGAACCTTGTCTGTGTCTGCCATACGAGTCCCTCCTAATCTTTCTTGGGCTCCCATCGCGCCCGAATCCCATTGAATAGCGCAATGAAAGCATTCTGCAGCCTGTAGAGCACGGTTAAACCGCGGGTTCTCGACCGCTGACCCGCGGGCGGTTCGCTTGCCTTTATCGCCCTCTCGCGTTTTTATCTTAAGCGATTACAGGCGTTTAGGTTTTGAGCGTCACTGACGCGCCTCCTTCCTCGAGAAGGAAGGCTATCTATCCGTCACATTGTCAACGAGGAATAAGCCTTCGGCGTTTTTGCGAAGCCCGAACGCGGTTTCTTCGAAAGAGCGTTCTAGCGCTCGGGCGATCCCGGCGATCGCGTATTTGACGAAAGCGGGTTCATTTCGTTTTCCTCTCACGGGTTCCGGGGTTAGGTAAGGGCAATCGGTTTCTCCCAGAAGCCGCTCGAACGGCAAATTCCGCGCCACCTCACGGAGGGTTTCGACGGCGTTCGGGTCTTTGGAGGAATAGGTGATCGGCCCGCCGATCCCTATGTGGAACCCCAGCGCGACGAATCGCTCGGCCGTTCGCATGTCCGATTGAAAGCAATGCGCGACACCCCCGGCGGGGAAGGAACCGTATCCTTCCAATATCGCAAGAGCCTCTTCATAAGCTTGCCGAACGTGCAAGATCACCGGTTTTTGGATCGATAACGCCCATTCCAGCTGTTCTTTAAACCACTTGATCTGGAGCGGTCGTGGAGACAGATCACGGTAAAAATCCAAGCCGATCTCTCCGATTGCGACGCATCGAGGATTTCGCGCGAGTTCCTTCAGCGCCACTAATCGATCTTGATCCAGGTCCTTCACGTCGTGTGGGTGCGTCCCGACAGACGCATACACCTGTGGGTAGGTCTCGGCGAGGGTTAAGCTTTTCTGAGAAGTGGGCAAATCGACGCCGACTTCCAAAATCCATGCGATCCCGTTTTCGTGTAAAGAACGGATGAGGTGCTGACGGTCTCTATCGAACCGTTTGTCCCATAGATGAGTGTGCGTATCTACGAGGTTACCGGCCATATGCTAACCATTTCCGGAAGGGCCGGTCTTTTCTGCCAGCGCCTTTAGACTGAGTTCAAACGGGGGATAGGCAATACCTTTCTCGGTCACGATCCCCGTGATGTTTTCGTGCGGAGAGACATCGAAGGCGGGGTTGAAAACTTTGATCCCTTCGGGCGCCACACGGACCCCTAAAAAATGGGTGATCTCCTCGCCATCTCGCTCTTCGATGGGGATGTGATTTCCGTCGGGTAGCTCGAGGTCGAGAGTCGGGGTGGGCGTCGCCACATAGAAAGGAATACCGAAATGGCGCGCAAGAATAGAGAGGTTCAGAGTTCCGATCTTGTTCGCGGCGTCGCCGTTCGCAGCCACGCGGTCGCTGCCGACGAGGATCGCATCCACCCAACCTTTGGACATCACCATCGCGGCCATATTGTCGCAAATCAACGTCGCGTCGATACCGGCCCGATGGAGTTCATAAGCGGTCAGCCTCGCGCCTTGATTGTAAGGCCGCGTTTCGTCGACGAAAACTCGAAAATTCCATCCGCGCTCCTGGCCGAGGTACATCGGAGCGGTCGCGGTTCCATATCGATACGTCGCCAACGCGCCCGCGTTGCAGTGCGTTAACAGGCGCATACCGGGCTTGAGGACGGTCAGGAAATGCTCGCCGATGCTCCGACAGATCTCGACATCCTCTTCGTTTATGCGTACGGCCTCGGCGCGCATTCGATCGATGATCTCGTCTACGCGTAAACCGATATTCCGCTCCACCAGGCGGACGAGTCGAGCCGTCGCCCAGAAGAGGTTTTTCGCCGTCGGTCTTGCCTGGTTGAGCCTTTCGGCGTTTTTTTTCACGGTTTCCAAGAGGACGGCTTGATTGGGGAAACTCCGGTTCTTCACTCCCAAAAACATCGCGTAAGCCGCTGCTATCCCGATCAATGGGGCCCCTCTCAGCTCCATAGAACGGATTGATTCGTAGAGACCTTCGAGATCGAAATACTCGGTGTATTTTTCCTCACGCGGAAGGAGACGCTGGTCCAACACGAGGACGCTGAACCCGGTGAACCGAAGGGGCAAGAGCGCTTCCATTTGATATCCTCCTCATCACAACACAACGATGCCGTCTTCACTTGCGGCTATCAATTATATCACGGATAACCCGCTTGCCGGTATTCTGTGAGTTCGGGATTTTCGGAAGCGCCTGGTAGCGCACTGAGTACGCCCTTTTGGGAGCGCCGGACTTTAGTCCGGCACGTTTTTCTTCTTGGGCCCGCCGAACTTCAGTCCGGCAGGGTTTGAGCTTTAAACTTCTTTAAATAAGCTTTGTTACGCCCCCTAGAAAAATCGAAAGGACATGCCGCACTGAAGTGCGGCGTTCCCAGAAAATATCCCTCTGTGTTCTCCGTGACCTTCGTGCGAACCCTCTTTCCCTTACCGTGAGCACGCCGGACTTTCGCGTTTAGGTCAAATAGAACGACGTTCCCGGGATACCGAGAGGAGAAGAAACGACTTGACGCCCCATCTGGTTTCCGAGACGGGCGCACCGTTCGAGAGGCCAACGCTGAAGAAGCCCGTAAATGAAACCGGCGTTGAACCCGTCGCCCGCGCCCGTCGTATTGGTTGTGACCACCGCCTTTTCCGAAGGAACCGGCAACGACCCGTCGCGATTGACGATCAAGCATCCCATCTCCCCGCGCTTGATGACGAGAACGGGTTTTTGGGCGCCCAGTGTGTCAATGGCGGAGAATAGATCCGGTGATTGCGTCAGGATGAGCAGCTCCTTCTCATTAGGGATAAAATAAGAGATCCAGTCTAAAGCCGCAAGCACCGCTTCAGGAACTTTCTTTACCGGTGAAATCCCCGGATCCAAGGAGATAGGTAGCCCCTTTTTGGCCGCCTTATCCAAAATACGATGACAGATGGCGCGGTCTCTCTCCTCCAATAAAACATAGCCAGACAGGTGTAGGAAGTCAATTCGGGAGATGAAACGGTCTTCCAACCCCTCGTCATCTGGCAATGGGTGACTGGGACGGTGGCTAAACATGGTGCGCGATCCGTCGGGTGAGAGCATAATGATAATCATACCGGTCGGCATACCCGGACGTGTCGAAACGAAGTCCGGGATGACCCCTTTTTTCATTAACGTTGCCACCGCCAAATGGCCGTGTTCATCGTCGCCGATCTGCGAGAACAGCAGGCAACGCCCGACGAGATCGGACAACACCATTGCGGTGTTGCAGGCCGATCCGCCCAAACGCGGCGTCAAAGAACGGATGATCGTCTCCGAGCCCTCTTCCGGGTAATCTCGGATCGACGCCAGCTGATCGATCATCACGTCGCCTAAGATCCCTACCATCACATCCTCCTACAGCAACTAGCGAATTTTTGAACGAAATGGATCACTCCGTTGTCGAGGAAATTTCGCTCGACCTCTTTTTGAAAAAGAGCTCCAGCTCGTTACGGTATTCCGTTCCGCCGTCTTTCGCTTTTCTAAGGATACAGAGCAGCTCTTGCATCCGATGTTGGGTCTCTTCATCGAAATAGTGGTCGATACGACAGGTAATCTTCGAGAGGTCGCTTTCTGGAACGCCGATAAAGTCGACCAACAGCGTGCGAAGGATACAGCAAGTCTTTTCCAGTTTCTGCGCTCTCTCGATCCCCTTCTCGCTCAACATAATCAGACCGTACTTTTCATACCGCACATACCCCAACACATCCAACCTCTTCAGGGCGTTCGTGACGCTGGGCAAACTCACCCCCATATGTTTCGCAATGGTCTTGACGCGCGCTACCGGCTCGGTCTGCGTAATCTCGTAAATGACCTTCAAATACTCTTCGAGAGAAGAAGTGAGTTTTCTTTCCTTTTGCATATTCAACCTCCTACCTCACAGTAAATATATTTCTCCTTGGAAACGCCTGAGAACTCCGCACCCCTGGGAGCGCCGAACTTTAATTCAGCATATCTTTTTTCTCCGGGAACTCCGAACCTCTGGGAACTTCGCACCCCTGGGAGCCCCGAACTTCAGTTCGGCATGTCTTTATTTCCCGAGAACGCCGAACTTTTGTTCGGCCTGTTCTCCTTGAGAACGTCAAACAGCCCCATACGTGACTCCGTAGTTCACCCGGTACAGCATCCCCGCACCTACACAGTTAAAAATGAAGTAAGTTGACTGCTGCAAGTATTTTATACGATTTAAACGCGAAATACAAGAGGTAAATTTCTACAAAACATAGGAAAGCAATTACGATTTCGCTATCCTCAAACAATATTATACCACCAATTCGTGTTATCAGTGCGCTTACATTCTTATGAGCGTTTAAAGTGGAGAGGCGAACTTTTCCGGAGCCTGGGAACGTCGCGCTTCTGTGCGGCAAGTCTTCTTCAACCTCTCTCCGTGCTCTCTGTGCGAGCTAGATCTTTTGCTTTTTAATCAAGTCATTCTTTCTTTGTACCCTCCGTGCGAACTAAATCTTCTGTTTTTTAAACTAGGCGTTTTTCCTTCGTGTCCTCTCCGTGCCCTCTGTGCTCTCTGTGCGAACTAGATCCTTTGCTTTTTAATCGAGGCATTTTTTCTCTGTACGCTCCGTGCGCGCTAAATCTTCTGTTTGTTAAACTAGGCATTTTTCCTTTGTGTCCTCTCCATGCCCCCTGTGCTCTCTGTTCGAACGAGATCTTTTGTTTTTAATCCAGGCATTCCTTCTCTGTACCCTCTGTGCGCGCTAAATCTTCTGTTTTTTAAACTAGGCATTTTTCCTTGGCTCTTCAACATTTTACAAGACGTACTTAATTAACATCTTCTATCGTAATAATCCTGTAGACCCTTAGACCGTTTCGCTAATCCGCTTTAATCGCATAATCGGCCATCTCCCGGACTTTTTTATTTCTCTTATGTTACTTTGTATTTCTTGGATGATCAGTGGGCTTCAAGTAATGTATCGAAGAGCCTTTTCCTTTGTGTCCTCTCCGTGCCCTCTGTGCTCTCTGTGCGAACCAGATCTTTTGTTTTTAATCGAGGCGTTCTTTCTCTGTACCCTCCGTGCTCGCTAAATTTTCTGTTTTTTAAAATAGGCTTTTTCCTTTGTGTCCTCTCTGTGCCCTCTGTGCTCTCTGTGCGAGCTATATCTTTTGCTTTTTAATCAAGTCATTCTTTCTTTGTACCCTCCGTGCGAACTAAATCTTATGTTTTTTAAACTAGGCGTTTTTCCTTCGTGTCCTCTCCGTGCCCTCTGTGCTCTCTGTGCGAACTAGATCCTTATGCTTTTAATCGAGGCATTTTTTCTCTGTACGCTCCGTGCGCACCCTGTTTTACTTTTAAGACGTGCCAACTTAAGCTTGACCCAAAACCCGGGCACGCGGTATTCCCAAAAGTATGCTATAATCTATTCTAACATGTATACGATAAGAACATTGAATGTTACAACCGCCGCATTTCCCCTATAAGCCTTTCTCCTTTGGCGAACCAGTAAGAGCGAAGGATCTTTATTCAAAGGGCCTCAACGCTTTAGGTGGATGTGATATTTGCAAGCGCCGGGTTTGCTCCTCTTAGATTCTTTGAAAGGTAAAAATTGAAAGAAGGAGGTCAAGAAGTGGCTGCAATCGGGTATAAAAGCGTTCCGACCCCAATCAGATGCGATGCATTTCTTGATTTACGCTTCCTATGGATTTAAGAGAAGAATTCGAAAAATGGATTATCGCCAGCGATATCAGAGTGATTTCGCCGTCATCTGTCGTGGAATGCCTCGATAAAGTCTCGAACCTGGTGATTAAAAGGAAGTTTTCTATCAGCATATGGCAGATATCTTCACCGAGTGTGTATGAGCCTGTTTTTCGTAAGGTTATAGATTCAAAAGCATTACGGATTATGAACCCGAAAACGTACGACCGCTTTTCGTTTGTTGGCCTGCTCTATATGCAGTTTCTTCGAGACAAGCCCTGGGAGGGTCCTTCTCGCGGCTCCGTAAGTTCAACTATAGATAGCAAACAACCGGCGGCCTATCAAACTCTGGCAGAGCGGGAATTCAGCCAGAACCCTCCTGCTCGCGAAAAAGAAAATGCGAGCCAACATACTTTTACGAGCGAAGCAAAACAAGAAATCCAGGCTACTCTTACTGAGGGAGCGTTTGAGCTCGACCATAGCGCGTTCGTCGAGGTAGGCACGATCCACGACGGAGGGCTTTCTCCTGAAGAAGAAAAAGACCTGGTTCAAACAGCCATTGTTGAAATAGATATAGAACCGGATCAGACTGTCATAACCAAAAAAGATATGGGCGGGGACCAAACCGTTTTAATCGAGGTAGAAGAAATCTCCGAACCCCACATTGTGGACGATAGGGAAAAGGACGCAGAAGAAGAGGTATTCGCGCAATCAGAGACAAACTCACGCAACTACACGTTCAAGAAAGAAGTGGACGACTTTTTACTGAAATTCGGTTTCTTCGTCCCGCCATCCGAAATAGTAACGTTTTGCTCCTACGTTACTGTTGACCTTCAGATGGGTGGAAGCCACCCCATCACCCTCGTTATAAATGGTGAAGCCTATTCCGCTACATTGAAAAGCCCGAATATCTATACGGGGTATGAAAAAACGAAAACGGTCTTAGTGGGATACAGTCAAACCTCTCCTGTCGCGGACGCGTTACGCCACATCTTCGCGTTCAGCAGTGGCCTCATTGAGGCAGGTCAAGAACCGATTGGGAAAGAATACATAGAAGTGGTTCCTGTGAAACCCGACGTCTTCGAGTTGGTTTGTTATCCGTTTGATTCAAATGGAGAAAGAGCTCAGGATCAAACGGCATCCGAAGAAGACGATGGCTTGAATCAGAGAGTTTCAGGCGAAGAAGAAATAACCCTGTACCGACGGGAATCGGATGCGGAACCTACAAGTCAGAATCAGAGCGCTGTTGGCGAGGTAGGGCCCGGCTTAAATCAGCCGGTTTTAGTCGAAAAAGACCAAGAACGAGAGGCGGGTACTTTAACCGAAGCGGGCGAAGAGCTTGGCGAATCTGTTTTAGTCAAGGACGACGAAGGCTTTGGCCAAACCTTTTTAACCGTGGTAGAAGAAATCTCCGAACCACACATAGTGAACGATAGGGAAAAGGACACATACGAAAAGATATTTGAGGAATTGGAGACTTACTCACGCAACTACTCCTTCAAGAAAGAAGTGGACGACTTTTTACTGAAATTCGGTTTCTTCGTCCCATCATCCGAAATAGATACGTTTTGCTCGTACGTTACAGTCGATCTTCAAATGGGTGGAAGCCACCCCATCACCCTCGTTATAAATGGTGAAGCCTATTCCGCTACATTGAAAAGCCCGAATATCTATACGGGGTATGAGAAAACGATCCTAGTGGAATACAGTCGAACCTCACCTATCGCGGACGAGTTACGCCGTATCTTTGCGTTCAGCAATCGTCTCAATGAGGCGGGTCAGGAACCGAAAGGGAAAGAATACATAGAGGTGGTTTCCGTTAAGCCCGACGTCTTCGAGTTGGTTTGTTATTCGATAGAACCCAAGCGCGTGGAAAAAACTGAAACTCCTATCATTGACGATCCGGCAACCTTTGATGTAGGAATCGCCCCACCCCTGCAGGAAGAAACAGCGTCTCAGAGTGATGACAGTAATGAACGGAAATATGAACCCTTGAAACAGTGGCTTATGGAAAATAACAAAGACAGCATCCATATGTCTCTTTCCGATATCGCGAACTTAGTCGGCGGGTTACCGATCGCTGCGTATCGATATCCCACTTTTTGGTCGAATACGAGCGGCCACCCCATCGTCGCCGCTTGGTTGGACGCTGGATACGAAGCGACTTTCTTCGCATCATTGTCAAAATTTGTGAAATTCGTCAAGGTTCGAGAAACGTCTCTCCTAGAGGTTGAAAAAGAGACCACGCCCATCGGTTCGTCAGATCAGATAACTATTAAAGCGGCGCTGATAGAATATTCCAATGCTCATAAAGGTCAAACCAAGACTCGCAAAGAAATCAGTGATGAATTGACAGCTATTTATGGTTTTTTGAACCCTTCTATCCAACCGGCGGAGAATGAAATCGGCCTTTCTAATCCCAACCCGAAGATATTTGAAAGACTGGCCAATGGGGTTTACAAATGCTTGGGGTACATCGATGGAAGCGTGGCCCCGCGTCTTAGGCCAAACGCGATGCGCGCGCCGCTCGATGAAATCGTTCGAGAAAACGTGAAAAGCATCATCACTTCGAGATTTAAGACCGGTTACAAGATTAAAACCAGTATCTTTTTTGATCGGTTCTTGAAATACTATTCGGAGGAATACGGCATAGATTTCGGAAATGCGCAGGAAGACCTGGACGCGTTTATAGAAACCGTCGCCGTGGTCTACGACAATAGGGCGTATATCTACGAGGAGGAAGCCATCAAAGCGGTGAGGGAATACTTGGAAGCGATGGGTTCACCGTGCATTTATATCAGGGTCTTCTACGAAAAGTATTTCGAGAACCTCGACGCGATGGGCATTTACTCAGTCGATATACTCAAGGCCTTTATAGAAAAGTATTACTCGGATGTCTCTTTCAAGCGTGACTATGTTTGTCTGCAATCGGGCGTCACACCGTCGGATTTGATTTGTAAGGCATTCGAGGTACGAGATATCTGGTCGCTGGAGGAGTTGTTTGACCGATTGCCAAGCCTTAATCAGGATACCATCCGTTCGACACTGAACGGCCCTGACTATCACCGCACAGAAACAGGGAAATACGCCCGCGCTGGAAATATGCATTTACCCGAAAGTGAAGGGGAAAAGGTCGTCTCCTTCGTGAGAGAGACGCTCCAAACCAGAGACTATGTCGCCATCAACGAACTGGATCTCTCTTTGTTTAAAGACTTAAACCCTCATTTCACGACCTCGGCGATCCAGGATGCGGTATATAAAAAGTTTCTGTCTAAGACTTGCGGTAAAAACAGGCAAGTAATCACTCCGAACGGGAAAAAGCTCAGTGCCACTACTGTATTGGAGCAATATTGCCGGGATAGAAAAGAGGTTTCTTTTGAGGAACTTAACTCTTTAGGGGCAAGCCTTGATCCGCGAGGAAGAACTCAGTCAACTTGTTTGATTGCCGCACACAAGATATTAGTGCGTGTGTCCGCCGACTTGTTCGTCGAAGAAAGCCTTATCCACTTCGATGTGGAACGCGTCGATGAAGTGATTTCTGTCTATTGCCCCGGGGGTTTTATCCCGCTCAAAAGCGTCACGGATTTCTCAATCTTCCCCTATACGGGATACCCCTGGAACCTCTTTTTATTGGAAAGCTACTTGCGAAAGTTTAGTCGGGTTTTCAAGTATGAAGCCCGGTCGGTTAATAGTTCGAATGTTGGTGTGATCGTTCGCAAATCATTCGTATACAATGATTACGACGACATTATGGCTATCGCGTTGGCCCGCTCCTTCGTCACTTTGGAGGACAAAAAAGAAGCTATAGAGTATCTGTTTCAAAATGGCTTCATCGCTCGGAAAAACATCGAATACATCGAAAAGAAGGTTCTGTTACTCGCGAAGAGACTAAGAAAAGCACAAGGAGAAAAAGGCGCGATCTGATGTACAACTACACCTATGACACCCAAACGGGCGGAATACTGCTCAACACTTCGCCGATGCAGTTCTCAAAAGAGCCCCGTCCCGTATATTACCAAGAATTGGACCTCCTAGGGTTCAATCAATATTGGACATATGAAAAACAAGATGTGTTTCCTTATATGTGGGCTGAGGCCAACAAATACTATTACTTTGGACGTTTGGCCGCCCAGCTCAAAGGCGGCAATCTCTATACGGCGCCCGAATTGGATATCAAAGAGGAGCTTCACGAACCCTTGCGACCTATTGATATAGAAGAAATGCTAGGAAAAAATGCTGACTTTTTACAAACTTTAGAGCAGGAAACTGTAAAAAAGATATACGACATTTGGAAAAGACGCAGATTTAAACAAGATATCTTCTACGTCGCATTTTCGGGGGGCAAGGACAGCGTCGTCCTTCTCGACTTGGTTAAAAAAGCGCTCCCGAAGGACGAGTTCGTGGTGGTTTTCGGCGACACGCAGATGGAATTTCCTGATACATATGATGTCGTGGATAAGGTTGAAGTTCAATGCGCCGCTGAGGGCATACGGTTTTTCCGCGCGAAGAGCCATATGGATGCTTTGGAGAGCTGGCGCATTTTTGGCCCCCCTTCGAGAGTGTTACGCTGGTGTTGTAGTGTACACAAAAGCGCGCCTCAGGTATTGAAGCTCAGGGAAGTATTAGGTAAGGCTGATTATTCTGGCCTTGCTTTTGTAGGAATTCGCGCTCAGGAAAGTCTGCGTCGGAGTGAGTATGATTTTGAAAGCGACGGAATGAAACAAAGGGGACAGCAAAGCGCAAATCCGATTCTGGATTGGGGGAGTTATGAAATCTGGCTTCATATATACGCGCATAAGCTCATTATCAATTCGACCTACAAAAAGGGGAATGCTCGCGCTGGTTGCCTTTTGTGCCCTATGAGCCCGGGAAAAGCTGATTATTTGCGTTACGTTAACTATCAGCAATTGATTGATGAGTATATTTCGATCATAATGGATACAAGTAATCGCGACATCTCAAAAGAAGATTGTCTCTGCAACTGTTTTTGGATCGCGCGGAAAAATGGAATCAGTATAACAACAGACATTCATTACAAAGAAAGATCGGAAAGCGAGAATTTGCATATAGAAGTCCAGGAGCCCCGGACAGATTGGAAAGAGTGGATAAAAACACTCGGGGATTTTTACAAAATCGGCGATACATTCGTTGTAGATGCAAAAGAGGGTCAACTCCAGTTTCAAGTCAACCTAACTAAAAATGGTTATACAGTGGATCTACCGCTTAAATACATAAAGAGCTCTCCTTCTCTTGGTAAGTTTTTCCGACAAGTTTTTAGAAAGTCAGCCTACTGCCTTGCTTGTAGAACCTGCGAGGTAAATTGCAAAAATAATTGTATTTCATTCGAAAACGGGTTGAAAATTACCAACTGTATTCACTGCAGAGAATGCCATGCAATCCCAGAAGGTTGTTTGGCTTTTCACTCATTAAGAATGCCACAAGGAGATGGGAATATGAAAGGCTTAAATACTTTTGGAACCCACGGACCAAAAACAGAATGGCTTAATGACTTTTTTGAAAGGAAAGATGACTTCCTTTCCGATAACCAATTAGGCCCTGTTCAAAAACCTTTTTTCAGACGATTCCTGAAAGACGCGCGCCTAATCGAAAATGAAAAAACAACCGATCTCGCAGTCAAGCTTTCTAATCTCGGTTGGGACGGTTTGACTTCTTTAGGAATTTTACTTGCAAACCTTGCTTACAATCCACAGTTTAAGTGGTATATTGAAAATATTAAAATCGGATCTTCCTATGATCGTAAAGAATTAGAAGATATTATGCTTACAGCAGGAATAACAAAAAGGAATTCGTCTGCGGTCTTAAGCGATTTCAAACGCATTGTACAGACCCCGTTCGGAACAACGTTGAATTTCGGTTATGTGGACAGCGAAGGGAGTTTCACACGTAATAAATGTCAAATAGGGTCTCCTCTCGTAATTCTCTACTCCCTGTTCAAGTTTGCGGAGGCCTGCGGCGGGTATTACGAGTTCACAGTCGCCCGGTTGTTGAATCACGACATCGAGTCCGACGGCATCAGCCCGGCTCAAATATTCGGCATAGAAGAGGGTGAGTTGAAGACCATTCTGCAGGGACTGGCCGCCAGTTACCCCGATTTCATCACCCTCAAATTCACGCACGGGTTGGACACCATCCTGCTGAATAGAGACAAAACGGCAATTGAGGTACTGAATCTGCTATGAGGAGGGCGCGCTAATGGCGAAACCCGTTTACAAGGATTATTTTCTAATCGATGAAAATTACTTCCCTTGCGTCAACGAATCTGCCATCAACGCAGGGCTTAGATGGGATGGGTTCTACCCGCACCCCACGTTTATAGACCTGCTGAAGAAAACCGAGCGTATTCTATCGAGACAAGAAAAACGCTCTCTTTGGATCTCCGGCGCCTACGGCACGGGCAAATCCTATGCGGCCTACACCCTGAGTAGCCTTTTAACGGCTTCTAATGAAGAGGTCGAAGCGTACTTCAACAAATACGAGGCCTTGGCGCAGCACAAGACCGACCTTATGCAGCGATTCGCCGCCATCAAGAACGAGGGGAAGATCTTGACCTGCTACCGTTACGCATCGGCTGCGATAAACGATACGAATGACCTCATCATCGTCATTCAAGAGCTCATCGCGAAAAGCTTGGAACAGGCGGGCTGCAGTTACCGCGGGGAAAATACGCTGAAGCGCGGTATTCTGGAGTGGTTGGCTGACAGTCGCAAAAAAGAGTTCTTTGCTAGCCATATCGATAGGGAATACAAAGGCTTATTCGGCGGTTGGAACACCGATGAAATCATCGAACGATTAAAAACATCCGATGTCTCGACGGACTTAGTGGGAAAAATCAATCGAATGGCCGGCGAAATCGGGATTAACGCGCTAAAATTAGACACGGACGGGCTGATCGCGTACATCAAGGACATCATCAAGGGCAACGACCTGAGAGCCCTCGTTTTCGTGCTCGATGAGTTCGGCGAGTTCTTCCAAAACAATCGCGGAAGGCTGACAGATTTTCAAAAGTTAGTTGAAACGTGCGTGGAAACACCCTTTTATCTCGTGGTCGTGGCGCATCAGATGGGCAGTTACTTCCACGAACGCGACTCCGACGCCAAAAAAATCAAAGACCGTTTCCTTTCCTGTGAAATTGCGATGCCCGACAATATCGCCTTTGATCTGATGAAAGACGCCCTGAAAATAAAAACCGAAGCGAAGGCCGATTGGGCAAGAAAAATCGACGACTTGCAGGACTTCACGAAGAAATCACGCAAGGCCGTCTCTGAGTGGACACGTATCAGCGAGAGAGTCTTGAAAGGCGTACTGCCCCTGCATCCGATGTCCGCCTTGCTCTTGAAGCACATCTCTTCCGCCTTCGAATCCAATCAGCGCA
The DNA here is from genome assembly GCA_002071085.1 of Thermotogota bacterium ADurb.Bin062. Taxonomy (GTDB): domain Bacteria; phylum Thermotogota; class Thermotogae; order MWEM01; family MWEM01; genus MWEM01. The sequence goes on from MWEM01000004.1 coordinate 84,840, forward strand.
GTATGTTCGACTTCATCAAGAATGATGGGGATTATAAAGCCTTCCAATGGTTCATCGAGAATTTTGGGCCGCTAGACGGGACGACCTCCCTTCTTACTGTGGATATGTTGTGGGACTTCTTCTACGCGACCGGACGAGAAAATCTCGTTCTTTCCATCCGCAATATCCTTGACACCTATAAAAGGGCGGAGCAGCGTCTATCGTTATCCGAAGAACATCAGGTACTGAAAACCATCCTGATTATGCAGGCCGTGTCCACGCATTTGAATGACGCGATCCCCGTGTTCATCGCAAACGAGCAGAATTTGAACCTCTGTTTCGAAGGAACGGACCACGAGCATCGCGGCCCCGCCATAGCGGAGAAACTGGTGCGCGAGGAAGTCCTCTACAAAAAACCACTGGGCAATAACAAGTTTTGTTATGCCACAACCATTATGCCCGGTGACGCGGTGGAGCTCGACAAAAAAAAGAACGATATTATCGAACGGCTGAGGACTCGAGAATTGTTCACAGAAGATTTAAGTCGCGTCTTCAACTTCCCCCCATCCCTGAACTTGCGTTTCGGCGCGCCGATTCTGGCCGCATACGATGACATCACCCAAGAGACGAACAAACTAGTGAACAAGGACGGATCCTCCGGGTTTCATGCCATAGTCGGTTTGGCGAAGGACGAAAAAGAAGCCGCGCTCCTTCGGAGCTCGATGAAGGAAAAAATCAGTAAGGTAGTGCCGGAAGGTAAAAACATCGTGTTCATCGACACGACCCCCACACCTTTTGGTACCGACAGTATAGGGCAGTATGCCGAGTATAAAGCGGGAAGCGAGATTCAACGGGGGAAAGACAACTCCGCGGCCGATGATATGTTACGCAAGGGCAAAGGGGTCATAAGGGATTGGGGAAGCAGGATTTCCGGTCGGCAAATAATCGTCTATTCGAAAAAAAACCCCGAGGGCGAACGATATGGTAATTGGTCGGAGGCGCTTAACGGCTTGCGCGATTTGGTGAAAACGACATATCCGCACGCTTTTGAATTCTCATCGGGGCTTTCGGAGGTCACGCTGCAACCCGGGTCGAAGCCCCTGTGGGTTGAAGCGGGTCTCGAGTTGAAACCCGGCGGTCAAACGGCCTCCGCCGAGAAGCTCGTGAGCGAGGCCCGTCAAGATGATAAATACTGGGCGAACAACCCATACAGCCCACTCAGTATCATCAAAATAGCGCTCGATAAAAAGATAGAAGGTGAGCTGGCAAAGAACTCCAAGATCGCGATTTTGGACATCCTTGGCTACTTGCGCGAAGAATTCGGCTTTGTTCCCTCCAACCTTTATGCCTTCATTACCGGGTTTCTGATGAAAGAATATGCGAATGACACCTACCGCTTGAGTGACGATGCGAACAACGAAAGGATGAGCGTCGCGAAGATGAAAGAGGTTGTCGACGAAGGGTTCAAGCAATTCTATTCGCCAACTAGGAATTACCGGGATAAATACATACGCATTATGTCCCAAGAGGAGCAACTGTTCTGTGGGTTAATCGGCGAAGTCTTCGCTATCCCGGAAAACCAATGCGGTTCGGTCGAAGATGCGATAAAGCGCGTCAGAGCCAGGGCCAAATCGTATGGCCTCCCCTTTTGGGTACTGAAGGAAAAGGCAAGCGGGATAGAAAGCGATTTTCTAGTCGAGTTCGTTAAACTTCTGAACCCTGATCAGGGGGCTAACACATCGACGATCAGCGGCAATATAGGAAAATTCGTAATGCACGATAACGCCCTCGCGAACAAGCTGAAAGCGCTCATCAAAACAGAGAACTTCGATTCCGCGTTGATCGATTTCCTCGCGGGTTTCGAAGCTGGGAAACTCAGGCAGCTGGCAAAAGAAATCCGTGTTTCCGATGACCGTGTGGTCAGTGATATCAAACGTCATTTCGGCAATGACACCGAGGGGCTTTGGCTTTGGAACGAAGAAACCGGTGAAGGGCAAATCCGCAAGGTGATTTTGGAATACGAGTTTATCAAAAAGAGCAACGAGCTTTTAGCGAAGGACACCCAGACCGTCGGGGCATCATTTGAGGCGTGGCGCGACAAGCTAAAGTTCGTCAAAGTCTCCCACGAGGTCGTTAAAAAGTTGCCCGAATACGCGTCTTTCGCGCCTGCGTTGTACAACGTGGCAAAGAGTATCGGTACCGACGGTATTAAGGCGTTTTACGATGTTATAGTCAAATATGGCTATAGCATCGTGAGCTTTTTAAAAAACGACAAGGAAGCGTTCACACACGCCTGCGCGTTCCAGCTGCAGGGTTTTTCGGAAGCAGAGATCTCAGACATTTACGGAAAAATACCGATCAATTGTTTCGAAATGAATGAGAGAGACTTTATTTCGAAGGTTGGCGAAATCGTTAGCGACTTTCAAAGCAACCTCGCGCGGTTGCAGCTTCGCCAACTATGGAAGGAGAAGACCGGTACCGACGACCCACGCGAATGGTCAACACGCTACCGCACTCCCATACTCGCCTGTGTGCCGACGGGCAAATGGGACGATTTTAAACGTTCCTTCGACGCGGTCAGTTTCAATCACTCCACAGAAAGTGAGGTTAAATTCGCCCTGGAATTTTTGACGGGCATCTCTTACTGGGAAAACTTCCGCAATCAAGAAACCGTCGACAGGGCTTTCCAAGACGCTATCCTCGGGCGGTATAAGGCCGTCTTGACCGACCTAAACGAAGTTCGAGAGCATTTGAGTAAACGTACGCGCGTCAGCCCTTACGATTGGAGCGGACACCCAGATGTCAACTGGCTGATTCAGGAATTGGCTCAAAAGAAATACAGCCAGGAGCCTTTTCAGAGAGTGATACGCCGCATAGACAGTATGGATTCCGATAAACTTAAAGAATACTTGAAACGTCTCGTTGAAGGCAATATGACCGTCGGTATCGAGATCTTGGAAGACGGCGGCGTGGGATCATAATGCGCGACACAATAGCAAAAATAAAGCAGTACTTCGGCAGCGCGTCTCAATTTCCCCTTTTAGTCGTGGTTTCACCGGAGGAGTACCAAGAGGTACTTCAAGCAAATCAGCAGGAAAAAATAATCTACGTCAGCGGCTATTGTGTTGGGGCTGATAAAGAACCGGATATCGCAAAACTAGAAAAAGACGTCCGATCGAGCCAGGGGAACTCCTTGCTCCTAGGCTTTGGCGACTACTTAGTCAGCAAAGCTGGCGAAGCAAAGAAATACCTAACTCGGTACAAAGCGATGACTTTGCAGCCCAAGAGTCACGTGGTCATACTGTTAGGCGCCTCTATGTACCCCGTGCTCAAAGATATCATAAAGGAAGACCCACGGACGGTATCTCGAGTCGTCCTCCCGGAGGATGTCCCTCAGAATTTTGTTGTCAACGAGGATGAGGTGGTTTACGGTATAAAAGCCTATTTAAAGGCTTGTGAAATGGGGAATCCACCCGGAAAGGTGAAGACAGCGCTACGAATCGCGAATGTTACGGTGATAGATCCCGAAAATCATTTCGCCGAATTGAATAACAGGTACCCGGCTGTATTCAAGAACCTATCGCCAGCTAACGGAACCCCCGAATACTGGAGGAAGTTGCTCGCTGCGTTCGATGGGAACGAGAAGGACTTCCGTCGTTATTTAGAAGGCCACCGTTTTTCGCCCCCAGAGCTATGCTTCTTGAAATATGCGAAATCGAACGATTATGTATCCTGGCTCTATTTCATTTGGCTAAAAATCTTCGCAAACAGCCGAGATTATTTAGGTTTCGTGGTTTCCAAAACGACAACCTCGGACGATTTGCTAGAGACCGCGAAAAACGCTATTCTCGACATTGGTCTATCGGACAGTCGGTTCCCTGTTTTTTACGAACAGAGGAAAACGTTGTTGAAAGGCTGTAGTGACGCGGACATCGCAAATTTCATCCCGCTGATCCATCGCCACGGCACGGATCGGATCGCCTATTTGACCGATAACACGAAACGCGAGAAACAAGAGGTTCTCGTCGCCTTGGGGGAGGGCGCGAAGGGTGACTATCTTCAAACGAGCTATCCCGCGTTGTTCGCCTATTTACAAGATTATCGGATCGTCGATGAGAGTTTGACGGCCTATTTCTCCGCCTATAAGAAATGCAAGGTGTATAACACAGTCGATGCATCGTTCGCGGAATTAGTAAAAGTATACGGAGCGAAACGTCCTTACAATTCCCTCCCGACCCGTTCAACGGTTTTTTCAGACATCAAAACGGATCGTACCCTGCTCATTTTTTTGGATGCTCTGGGAGTAGAGTATTTGGGGTATATCCAAAAACTATGCGCGGAATTCAAATTGAAATACGATCCGACAATCGCGAGGGCGAATTTACCAACGATCACGGGCGTGAACAGGGAGTTTTACGATGAGTGGCAAGGCCAAAAAGAAAATCCCATTAAGACCATCGATGACCTGAAACATAATCCCGAGCGTGGGTATGATTTTCACAAGTCGCCTTACCCGATACACTTGCCGGAAGAACTCGACGCCGTTCGTGAAGCCATCGAGCGAGCGGCGGTAAAACTGCGAGCAGGCGATTTCGACACAGTAATAATCGCGTCTGATCACGGAGCCAGCAGACTGGCGGTGATCAGCCCGGATATCATAATCGATAGTGGAGGATGCGAAGCGAAATCGAGCGGGCGGTATTGCCAAGGAGCCGTATTACCCAAGGGAGACAACATCACCAAAGAAAACGATTACGCGATCGTGGCGGATTATTCACGGTTCAGAGGTTCGAGATCCGCGAGCGTCGAGGTTCACGGAGGCGCGACGCTAGAAGAGATTCTCGTACCAATAATCATGCTGACATTAGAGACTAGAAGTATTCAAGTCACTTTCGAAAATAACGTGGCGGAAGTGAGTCATAAAAAAGCGGCTGAGCTCATCTTGATTATTACCCCAGACTGCGATAACGTTATGACTCGGGTGAACGGAACCAATTATAAAGCTGAGAAGCTAGAAAAGAGCCGCTTCAGGGTTGTCCTGCAGGGGTTGAAGAAAGGGCAATACAAGATGGAAATTTATGAAAATCAAAACTATATTGTCAGCAAGGACTTCACAATCAAGAGCAAAGGCATCGAAGTACGAGATGATTTTTAAGGAGCGTGCGAAATGATCGATAAATTACGGAGTTGCTTCGAAGAGATGGTGGTCTTCAAAGACCTAAAAAAGAGCAACTTCTTTGCCAGCCTTTCTTTGCCCTCCTTCATGCGGGATTGGTTACTCAAGAAATTTATGTTAGAGACCGGGGAGTTCGACCAAGAGGAGATGCTTGCCTTCATTCGGAAGAATATCCCGCGAAAAGACGATTGGACTGCGATCAAGAGTAAGATCGTCACCGAAATGGAACGTGTGCGTTTTTTGGCGAAGGTGTCTGCCGATGTGGATATCAAAACCGGAGGGGTTTCCTTTAGCCTTCCGGACTTCGGTTTGACGACGAAGGAGACGCGTATACCGCCGGAAGTCTGGTTCACGTGCTCCAACGATCTGACAAAAAGCCGTGAAATATGGGGTCTCGTCGAGCTGGAGTACTTGGAGCCCGACGACGGACTCAAACGCAAAGGCAAAATTCAATTGAGAAGTTTCAAGAATTTTTGCCCGTACGTAGTGGATGTGGATTATTACAAAGACACCCGGAACGAGTTCACGACCAAAGAATGGATCGATGTGCTGCTGGGCGCGATAGACTATAATGCGGATGGGTATGCGAACGACGACGCAAAACTCACGATGCTCACGCGCCTTCTACCTTTTGTGGAGAAAAGGCTCAATTTAGTAGAGCTGGCCCCGAAAGGCACCGGAAAGTCGTACCTTTTCGGTAGGGTCAGTCGGTTCGGGTGGCTATCCTCCGGCGGATTGATGACCCGCGCCAAGTTGTTCTACGACATCCAGAGGAAAGAGCACGGGTTAATTGCCGGCCACGATTTCATCGTCTTCGACGAGGTGCAGACCATTAACTTCCATCCTCTGGACGAAATGCGCGCCGCCCTCAAAGGCTATATGGAAAACGGCGTTTACACCGTGGGAAAAGTGGAAGGCACTTCCGACGCTGGCATCGTACTGTGCGGTAACATCCCCAGGGATAAAATGAGCGAGTACGAAAGTATGTTCGAGGAACTACCGCCCGTTTTCCACGAATCCGCGCTCATAGACCGCTTCCACGGCTTTATCGAAGGATGGAAAATTCCTCGTATGAACGATGATATGAAGATCTCCGGTTGGGCGTTGAATTCAGAGTATTTTTGTTCCATTTTGCACGAGTTACGCGACGATCCGAGCTACCGCGCAATAGTTGACGCGTTGATCGTCGTACCCGAAGCGGCGGACACTCGCGACACCGAAGCGGTAAAAAGAATTGCGACAGCCTACTTGAAACTACTATTTCCGAATGTACGCGCACCGGAAGATATCGAACCGATCGAATTCCGACGTTATTGTTTAAGACCCGCAATGCAGATGCGACATCTAATAAAAATTCAACTAGGCCTATTGGACAGCGAGTACAAGGGAAAGAGCATCCCTGCGTTCACCGTTAGGGAATCGTCAGAAAGTTAAGACGTGAAGGCGATAAGAAAAGCGAACTGCTACATTTGTGGCAAGAAGGATTTGACACGCGACGAAGTAGGACTCAACATAAAACTCATTGGCCGCGAGCAAAGAAACCTTCTCTGTATGCGATGCTTGGCCGAACACCTCGAGATAGCCGTCGAGGATTTGGAGGAGCGCATTCAAGAGTTCAAAGACGCCGGTTGCGAACTTTTCGGCTAAGAAGACATTCAAAAATACGGATATCCGGTTTCATAGATTCCGACAATCGAGTGAGGGCGAGACCGTGATTTATGCGGATAATGCCGCGACGACGAAAATACCCGATACCGTTTTAGAAAAGATGCTCCCATTTCTGCAAGGGGAATATGGAAACGCCTCTAGCCAGCATTCATTCGGCGTGAAGGCGAGACGGGCGATCACCCAGGCGCGTCGGCAAGTGGCGGAAGCGATAGGGGCGGAAGAAACAGAGATTTTCTTTACCTCCGGAGGCACGGAAGCGAACAATTGGGTGATTCGAGCTATAGCGAACGCCTATCGCGGTAAGCCGACGCATATGGTGACGTCAGAAATCGAACACCATTCCGTGTTGGATACGTGCCGAGCCCTCGAAAGATCGGGGGTCGAGATCACTTACGTGCCTGTCAATGAGAAGGGAATGGTTGATCTCACCGCCCTGGAAAACGTCATAAAACCGCACACCAGATTGGTTTCCATTATGCTCGCCAACAATGAGATCGGCACGGTCCAGCCGGTTGATGCGATAGGGAAGTTGCTGAGAAATAGGGGCGTTCTATTTCATACGGACGCCGTGCAAGCGGTCGGGCATATCCCCGTTGACCTTTCCCGCCTTCCGGTGGATTTTCTCACCGCATCCGCTCACAAGTTCAATGGAGCGAAAGGCGCAGGGATACTGTATAAACGCGCGGAAATAGAACTAGCTCCTTTATTGACCGGCGGCGAACAAGAACGTGGGCTACGCGCTGGAACCGAAAACGTCGCCGGTGTCGTTTCGGCCGGTTACGCGCTCGAAGAAAGCTTTGGCGTGATGGACTCCGAAGCGAAACGGTTGCGGAAAATGGTTGAGGATACCGTAGACGGTATAAAAGCGAAAATCCCGACAGTATGGGTCAACGGGGACAGTAATCCTCGACTACCCGGACTAATCAATCTCGGTTTTGAAGGAGTATCCGGTGAAGCGTTGATGAACGTACTCAGCTTGAAGGGCGTCTGCGTCTCCACGGGCGCCGCTTGCGTCTCGGGCAAACACGCCCCATCCCACGTCCTCCTCGCGCTGGGCCTATCCGAGCAGCGGGCCCAGTCCGCGATCCGCATTTCTTACGGGAGATACAACACCCCAGACGAAGTCGAGCGAGTCGTCGCTGCCGTATGCGAAGCGTATTACAAAATCCTCCACGCCTAACCCCCGCCCTACCGAGACCGCCGAGCCCTGGGAGCGCATGAGAGCGCCTTGGGAATGCCAACTTTGAGGTTGGCATATCTTGAAAAAAGCTCGCTCGGAGGGCGCAGAGAACACAGAGAAGAGAACGAAGAAAAATCGCGGGGCCGACTGGAAGTCGGCCTGTCTCTCTGGAAAGCCCCTGGGAACGCCTGGGAATGCCAACTTTTAACCCAACTTTCGACTAAAAGTGCTACAAACGGCGATAAAAGCCACTTTCTCAAAAAAGTTGGCCACTACAATCGACGAGCCACGTAAGTCAGTTGCCTGTTCTTAAGCATCGGAACACCGAGCTTCTTGTAGATATCCTCGTGAAGAGATTCCGGTTTACCCGATACCCTCAAATGGTACACCTTATCCTCTTCGTCCCGAAAGACCACCGTACACCGTTGATGGGTAGAGAGCGTCTTGCGGATCGTCGACCATCGTCGATGGTCTCCCGCTTCTTTCAATTGTTGCTCGATCCAGTTCAGAAGATGATACGCCAATATCGAAATAAACAAATGCGCCTGCGTCCGTTCGATGCAGGGCTTGGGCTTCTTTTCCGTCAGGGGTCGTCTCGGTTGTCACCGTATAGTACTGCGCAATGGAGGGATAGC
>MWEM01000005.1 GCA_002071085.1 Thermotogota bacterium ADurb.Bin062
TTGTCTTTCTTCTCTCGCTGGGGACTGTACGTGATCACCAACTGTTCGTCCAATTGATAGGTCTCTTTCGTCTGTGGGTCTTTGATCTCGTTGGTGTACTCAAGGACCTTGTACCGCCACCCCTCTCCCGTTTCCGTCCACCCCGTCTCCCGGTCTTGCGCTTTCTCCCTGATCTCTTTGGGCATGCTCTTCAACCGACTCGCGAAGACATACCCGTACCCTTGGTCCCTCACCGCAAACAGGTTCATCTTGCTGTTCAGTCCCCTGTCCGCGACGATGATCACCTTGTTCAACGAAAACCGTTCCTTCAATCCCTCCAATATCTTTCCCATCGTCTTCGCGTCGTGCGTGTCCCCAGGAAACAATTCGTACCCTACTGGCCGTCCTTCCATATCCACCAGTAACCCCAACACCACCTGCACTTCATTCGCTTTCCCCGCTTTGCTGTACCCAAACCGTTTGAGTTCGTCCGCCTCCACACTCTCGAAATGAAAGGTCGTCACATCGTACAACACCACATCCACGTCCATATTGAACAACGTCCGGTTCTGGTCATACAGATGCTTCTCTATCTCTTCCTTGCGCTCCGACAAGACATCCAAACATCGGTAGAAGGCGTTCAGGTCTTCGGGCGTCTCTAATCCCGCATACCGCTCCCGCTTTTCATACCCCGCCTTCTTGCTGCACGGTGAGAGCAGGTGGTTCAACACTTCGAAGAAGACCGTCTGTCCCAGATCGTATTGCACCTTGAGCGCGGCCTGAAGTTTTAGGAAAAACTTCTCCATCCCGTACCTCTTCCATAACTTTTCATAGACCGCATATCCCCAGTTCAATACCTTCTGCCCCTTGAACTTCTCGGTAGAGAAGGGCCCTTGGGCTTCCAACAAATCGACGAGTTTGGCCACCATCGATTTGAAAGAGGGGTCTTCTTGGAGTTTATCCAAACGGCCCAGGGTGAGTAAGAGCTTATGTCGGCTCACGCCGTTCTCGTCTCTATAGGATTCAACGATTTGGATATAGGTATAGCCACCGGATTTGGTTTGTTTGATGAACATACCGGATTATACCACAAAACAAGAAGCGATGTCAACCATATCTCGAATCAATACACGATAACATCGTATTACAATAACATATATTGTCACTACCTATTTCTCTCGTTTTCTACTTTTTCCCCTCTAAACCCCTCTGTTTTCGTTTCAGCACCCCCTATTTTTCCCTACCCCGTGACAAAGTCAGGATACGAGTTCATATGTTGCCACAACCAGAAAACCGTATCGTGGACACGACACGGCTCTCATTGTTAAATAAATTTCGCTCCTCGAGTGAAATCAATGTGGATGTGTACTTCCGGTTCTTAATGTTCAACTTCGCAGAGGTATCGTGTTTCCACTACCCCAAGCAGTAGTTCATAACACCGGATGTTGCTTTTTCATTTCTACATCCTCACCAAGCGCGCGGCGACTTCTTCTCGCCCCTTTCACCGCGGTTTTTTTATTGGATGAGCAAGTGGATCGTGAGGATGTCCGTATCCGGTTGGATTCCTTCCCAATTGCGATAATAGGCAAAATTGAGGGTCGTCAGCCCCAACGTCCATTGGGTTTCGAAGACGAAGATTTGTTTTCCTCCTGCGCCAACAAGTCCTGTGGTCGGCGCGATGAACTCTTCCGAGACCATTTTCACGTAGCGCGTGTCCAATAGGCCTTCATAGTACCAATAGTACCCGGTTGTGGGATTTGAAGGGAGCTCCAATTTTAGTAGGGTTCCCGGAGCCACGGGGAGTGGTTTGAGCAGCAGCTCTTCCAACTCAATGCCAAGAACTTCGTCATTCGCGAGTATTCGCCACGTTTCTCGTTCGCCGGCAAATCCGAGAATTGACACGAATAAAAACGTCACCAGCACTAATGTCGCCAAAATCCCATTCTTTACGGGTTTCATACGTCCACCTCCAGGAATATCCGACTCAGTTGCATCGGTTCTGATTATTAGACGGAAATACTCGATCTTTCCCACCTAACGAAAAGGAGAGGACTATTGATTTTTAACAGATTATCTGCTACCATATGCCGCGATTTATTCCATGAAGGAGGAGTGAGAAATGGAAATTACACCTAAGTTGCGAGAGGTGGCTCGGAAGTATGAGACGCCTTTCGTCGTGCTTGATTTGGACCTGCTAAAGAAGAATTACGAACGGTTACGACGTTCGGTCAAAAACGCTGTCATATTTTATGCGGTGAAGGCAAACTCACATGTGTCGATTTTGGAGACTTTGAAAGAGACCGGGAGCTGTTTTGACGTCGCGTCGCGCGGGGAGATAGAAAAGCTTCTCTCCTTGAACATCAACGCGAGTCGTATGAGCTTCGGCAATACCATAAAGCGTGAGGAAGACATTGCCTTCGCCCATAAACTCGGCATCAATTATTTCTCCGTAGACAGCGAAATGGAGATCGAAAAAGTCGCCCGGAACGCGCCGGGTTCACGCGTATACGGGAGGATTCAGATGAGTTCTGTGGACTCGGACTGGCCCCTCTCGAAAAAATTCGGCACGGATATGGATCATGTGAAAGAACTGATGGTCTACTCGCAAGAACTTGGGTTGATTCCATACGGCATCTCCTTCCACGTCGGTTCTCAAACCTACAACAAGTATCGCTGGAAGGAAGCGATCATGCAGGCCTCCGATATCTTCCTCTATTTGCAGGAAGAACACAACATCCATATGCAGATGATCAACCTCGGCGGGGGCATCCCGATTCAGCACATCAAACCTATCCCAAGTGTCGAGGAGATCGGTGAGATCGTGAACGAGTCCATCGAAACCTATTTCGATTTCGTTCCCGACCTGAAAGTCTTTATCGAACCGGGCCGGTCGATGGTCGGAGATATCGGCACGATGGTCACGAGCGTGCTGCTACGCTCACGCAAACAAACCGAGGAATGGGTCTACCTGGACGCCGGCGTCTTCCACGGTTTGATGGAAACAATCGAAAACTTCCGATACGAAGTGATCGTTGACGGCAAGGAAGACGAAGAGAAGAAAACTTTCACTCTGGCCGGCCCGACTTGTGACAGCGTCGATATGATCTATCAGCAGATCGACCTACCCGCCAACATCACCTACGGAGATATCGTCTATTTCAAGAACACCGGCGCGTACACGGTCGAGTATGGAACCTATTTCAACGGGATCAGACCTCCGAAAACCTATATCTTGGACTACGCTTGATTCTGCGAACTGAATGGAAAAGACGTGACAGGCGTGGGTATAATATCGAGGCGCAACAAAAAAAGATAGGAGGAGGAGATCCGCCTTTTATCCTTTTTACGCCGAGATGCCCGTGTGAGGTTATCGCGGGGTAAGTGATTTTTACGACCCCGCGATCTGCCCTTTGCCCCTTCTACGCCACGATGAGCCCGTACAAATGCGTATCGTACCGTCGTATGAAGAAAGGGCGCTTACGACGCGATGACTACGTGAACTAAAAATCGCGCGGTTGATTTTGGTTTTATTTCTTGGTTACACCCCATAGCTTGACCCACACACGTGACAGGCACCTTGTAGCCAATAAAGTATAATCGGTTTGCTGCCGATATAAATGGAACAGCACTTGTCAGGAGGTGGGAATATGGAGCCCATTTCGGCGGATTACATGGCTTTGAGAAATGCAGAGCTTTCCAATCAAGTGCAGACTGCGGTAATGAAGAAAACCATGGACGCAGCCCTCGAGCAAAGCGAACAATTGCTCGCCACTTTACCGAAGATGCCCACCGAACCAGGGTTGGGCAACATCCTCGATCGAAGGGTTTAAGACGCGCTGTGGAGAAAAAGGTGGGGAAACCCGCCTTTTTTTTTCGAGGTTTGAATGCGTTCGTCTATAGATTGAATATCGGAAGGGTTTGAGGTATACTACGGTTAGAATGCTGAACCATCCGGGAGGTTAGAAAGATGAATTTATCCAAAAGAGTTTTTGCGATGCAAGCTTCTCCGATCAGGCGCTTGATCCCTTTCGCCGAAGAAGCCAAAGCTAGAGGAACGAGCGTATTCTTTCTCAACATCGGTCAACCCGATATTCCGACGCCACCGGTCTTTATGGAAAGCATACGCAACTACAAAGAAGAGGTCGTTGCCTATTCCCACTCGGCCGGCCTATTGGAGCTACGCAAAGCTTTCGCGCGGTATTTCGAGCGCTGGCAGACGGACCTCAAACCCGAGGAGATCATCATTACCAGCGGCGGAAGTGAAGCCGTGGTCTTCGCCGTCGCCGCCGTCGCCGACCCCGATGAAGAGATCATCGTGATCGAACCGTTTTATGCCAATTATAAGGGGTTCGCCGGTATGGTGAACGTCCGTTTGACCCCTGTCGCGGCCAATCCCGAAGGAGGTTACCGGGTACCGGAAGACAAAGCCTTCGAGAGAGTGATCAATCCCAAAACCCGCGCAATCCTCTTCTCAAACCCCTGCAACCCCACCGGCGCTGTGTATACGAAAGACGAGGTACTCAGGGTGTTGAAGATCGCGGAAAAGTACGATTTGATGGTCATCATCGACGAGGTCTATCGCGAGTTCGTCTTCGACGGGTTACAACCCTTCAGCGCCCTAGAGTTTCCCGAATATCGAAATCGGATCATCCTCATCGATAGCGTATCAAAGCGGTACAGCTCGTGTGGCGCCCGGGTGGGTGTCTTCGCGACGAAGAACAAAGAGGTTTACGCGCAGGTTATGAAAATGGCCCAGGCTCGCCTCTCTCCCCCGACGATGGCCCAGGTCGGTACGCTGGGGTTGCTGACGTTAGGAGAGGATTATATCTACTCCGTTCGAGACGAATACCGATTGAGAAGGGATAAGGTGTACGAGGAGCTGTCTCGAATCCCAGGCTTGGCCTTTAAAAAGCCGCAGGGGGCGTTTTACCTTTCTGTGAAACTGCCGATCGACAACAGCGAGAAGTTCGTGAAATGGATGCTCTCCGATTTCTCTCACAATGGCCATACCACAATGGTCTCCCCGCTCGATGGGTTTTACGCCACGCCGGGCGCCGGAGAGCAAGAGATCCGGATCGCCTATGTGATCAACGCCGAAAAAATGAAAAAAGCGTGCGAAGTCTTCCGGGTCGGTTTGGAAGAATATATACGGCTCCAACGAGCGTAACTCTAGAAGAAGCTGCGAAAGACGGTACGGCGGATGCCTCGGTTTGACCCGAGCCTCTTTAAGATCCCGATAGATCGTATCCGCGCGGGTTACTACAGCGACAAGTACTTCACCCGCTACGTGGATGTGCTACGAAGAGAAGGGGTGTCCCATCACGCTCTATACCAGGTCTTCCCACGATCGGAAGCGTGTATCGTGGGGATAGAAGAAGCCTTGGCGATCCTACAGTCCTGTACCGGATACTATAACGAACCGGATAAGGCGGCCGATATCTTCTCCGATATCCTGGACGCCGAACGGAAGCTGCAGAAAGCGCTATATATAAGAGATTACCACGCGGCCGACGGCGCCACAAAAGAGAAATGGTCGCTGAGGGACAGGCTGAATGCCCTGTGGGTAGACAAATGGGACAGCATACGCGTTTTGGCCTTAACCGACGGAGATATGGCGAAAGACGCGGAGATCATTATGACGATCGAGGGCGATCCCGTCTATTTTGGCTCTCTGGAAACCGTCTTTCTTGGCGTGATCTCCAGGGCTTCGAGCACGGCGACCGCCGTGAAGAAAGTGGTCAACGCCTCTAGAGGTAAACCGGTCGTCCTTTTCAGCGCGAGGTTCGACCATTATTGGGTTCAGGCGACGGACGGCTACGCCGCGTTCAAAGCCGGCGCGTTCGGGGTATCGACCGACGCAAACGCGGACTACTGGGGAAGCAAAGGCCTCGGAACGATCCCGCACGCCCTGATCGCCTGCTACATGGGAGATACATATCGGGCCGCGGAAGCCTTCGACCGATGGATAGAACCGGAAGTGAACCGGATCGTTTTGGTCGATTGGGACAACGACTGTATTGGTACAACGAAAGAAGTGTTGAAGCGGTTTTACGAAAACACGACCGGGAAAACCCTTTCTCCCGCGACGAAAGACCTGTCGACTATCATCGGGCCTGGGCGACATAAGATCTGGGGTGTGCGATTCGACACTTCGGGCTCTTTACGGGACCGATCGGTTACCCCGCACGATGAACGTTCTTTGGGAGTCTCCCCCGAGCTCGTTTGGAAAGCGAGAATGGAATTCGACCGGATCGGGGCCGAAAAGCTTAAGATTATGGTGAGCGGCGGCTTCAACGCCGACCGCATCAATCTGTACGAGCGGCTGGAAGTGCCCGTTGACGTGTACGGAGTCGGGTCTTCCCTTTTGCGAGAAAAGGTGGATTTCACGGCCGATATCGTCAGAATGGACGGAATTCCCTGCGCGAAGTACGGGAGAGGGCAGGGTGACTACACTCGATTGAAAGAAGTGCATTACAAGGAGGAATAGAAGAATGGAAAGCAAGTCTACATGGACCGTCAAAACTGGATTTGCGGACATGTTTAAGAACGGCGTGATTATGGACGTCACGGATGCGCGCCAAGCGAAGATCGCCCAGGACGCGGGCGCCGTGGCGGTTATGGCGCTCGATATGGTGCCGGCCGATATCCGCAAGACCGGCGGAGTAGCCCGTATGGCCAGCATCAAGGTGATCAAGGAAATCATGAACACGGTCAGCATACCGGTGATGGCGAAATGCCGTATCGGACACATCGCCGAGGCGCGGGTTTTAGAGGCGATCGGCGTGGACTTCATCGATGAGTCAGAAGTCCTAACGCCAGCCGACGATCGCTTTCACGTGAACAAGCACGAGTTCAAAGTACCCTTCGTCTGCGGATGCCGGAACCTCGGGGAAGCGCTTCGCAGGATCGCCGAAGGCGCCGCGATGATGCGTACCAAAGGCGAGGCTGGCACCGGTAACATCGTTGAAGCGGTCAAGCACGCGCGCCAGGTGTGGGAAGAGGTCCGAAAGCTACAGAATACGCCAGATGAGGAGTTAGTCACCGTCTCCAAAGAGACCGGTGCGCCGATCGATTTGATTCGAACGGTAAAAAAACTCGGAAAGTTGCCCGTAGTCAATTTCGCCGCAGGCGGAGTCGCCACCCCGGCCGACGCCGCGTTGATGATGATCCTCGGAATGGACGGCGTTTTCGTCGGATCCGGTATCTTCAAATCCGAAGACCCGACGAAGATGGCCTCGGCGATCGTGCAAGCGGTACGGCATTGGAACGATTTCAATATGCTGGCCAAGATCAGCGAAGACCTGCCCCCAGCAATGAAAGGTATAGACATTTCCGAACTGGAGGTTCATTTACAAGAAAGAGGTTGGTAAGGTGATCATCGGAAGGTGACCGAATGGCGTCGTTCTCAAAGTTGAATAGCGCGGTGTTGGTCGGTTTACACGCGCGGCACGTGCTGGTCGAGTCTTTCGTCGACGCCCAAGCGGTGATCCACGAGATCGACATCGTCGGGTTAGGCGACACTGCCATCAAAGAGAGCAAAAAGCGTGTTAAAAGCGCTATTTCCAGTAATAAGCTGAATATCCCGCAGGGGCGGATTGTCATCAATTTGGCCCCCGGAAATTTAAAAAAAGAAGGCACCTTGCTGGACCTGCCGATCGCGGTGGCCATCCTCGCCTGCGGAAATGACGTGGAGAGGGAGATTCCCCCCGGATTGTTTTTCTTCGGGGAGCTAGGACTTAACGGCGTCCTGCGTAGAGTCCAAGGGATGTTGCCGTTGTTGATCGCCTTATCGAAATCGAAGGAACCTAAAACCATCGTCATCCCACAAGAAAACGTAGAAGAGGCCAAGCTCGTCCCCGAAATCGACGTTCGGTTAGCGGCCGATCTGTGGGAGGTCTTATCCTTCCTTAACGGGGGCGAGCTTCCGAGAGTCCCTTCCGATAGGGCCCTGGAACCGGACCTGCCTATAGAAGACGACTTTTCGGAGATACACGGGCAGTATCAGGCCAAGCGGGCCTTAGAAATCGCCGCTGCCGGCGGGCACAATGTGTTAATGAAAGGGCCGCCCGGTTCCGGAAAGACGATGCTAGCCAAACGTCTGCCCGGCTTGCTTCCTCCGCTACGCGAAGAGGAGTTCTTGGAGACCGCTTCCATCTACAGCATAGTCGGATTGCTGAATTCGGAGATCCTACGTCGCAAAAGGCCCTTCCGCTCCCCTCACCACTCGGCCTCTCGGGCGGCGATCGTGGGGGGCGGGGTCGATTCCAGACCCGGAGAGGTGAGTTTGGCCCATAATGGCGTTTTGTTTTTGGACGAGATCCCCGAATTCAGCCGGGACGTTTTGGAGGCGCTCAGACAACCCCTGGAGGATCGTATCGTGAGCGTCGCGCGCGCGAAAGGGACTCTGACCTATCCCGCCAGTGTGGCGTTGGTCGCCGCGCAAAACCCCTGCCCGTGCGGTAACTACGGGGACCCGGACCTGGTTTGCACCTGCAGTGCGCGCGATATCGTCAATTACAACCGTAAGATTTCAGGCCCGCTGCTCGACCGGATCGAGATCGTCATCGAAGTCCCGCGATTGACTTACAAGGAGTACACTTCAAAAGAAGGGGGCGAAGGGTCCGCCTCCATCCGCGAACGGGTGGTGAAGGCCCGGGAGACCCAGAACCGACGCTTTCGAAAAACTCATCACAGAGGATTCACCAACGCTTCCCTGAATTCTAAAATGATCCAAGAATACTGCCGTTTGGATGGAGAAGCCGAAACCCTATTGGAGCAGGCGGTCAACCGATACCATTTAACCGGAAGAGGGATCAACAAAGTGTTGAAAGTGGCGAGAACGATATCCGATTTGGAAGGAAGCGAAACCATCCAAGCCGTCCATCTCGCTGAAGCGATACAATATCGAGAGAAAATAACGGAGGGATGAAAATGGATGTCCGCATCATCAACAGTATCCTCAAGAGCACCGTCAAGATCTTCACGGAAGCCGTCAATATGAAGATCGAATTTGAAAAGCCCCAAATCGCGAAAGAGTTGGCCAAAGGGTACGACCTCGTCACCCTCGTCGGCTTCAACGGCAGCCTGTCCGGAAACCTCGTCTACGCCTTCGATACGCAAGTGGCGCTGAGCGTCGTTCAGAAGATGATGGGAATGCCGTATAACCAACTCGACGAGCTGGCGATGAGCGCGATCGGTGAACTCGCCAATATGATCTCGGGAAATATCGCGACGAATATGGAACAGATCGGAAAACCCATCGACATCACTCCGCCTTCGGTCATCCTAGGTAAAGAGATACGCGTGAACGTGGACGGGGTCATCTTGAAGATCATCACGAAATATGAGGATAAGACCTTTGAGGTCGATATGGTTCTCAGAGAATGAGTGAAGAGTCGGAAAAAAAGCCGAACCCCTTCAAAGAGCTTCGGCACCTCAACATCTTGTACATCTTCGGGATTACGATTATCGCCAACACCTTCGTGGGTGGCGCGATCGGTTATTTCCTGGATAAATACACCTTTAAAAACCGCGTGCTACTCGTCATCTTTCTCGTCCTCGGCATCGCCTCCGGGCTATACCAAGGGATCCTGGGACTGTTGAAAGAGGCGAGAGAGATGGAGTCGGCCAAAGCCGAGCCGAAGGCCGAAAACGATCGCCCCAAAAATAAGGGGGCGCCTTGAGACGGCGGATCTTCCGCGCTTTTTTCCCCCGATTCGACCTCAAGGCGATGACGACGGAGGCTTTGCTAAAAACCTCTGTCTATGGTATCATATATCTGAATTCCGGACTCTTTTTAATCGGTTTTTTCTTTTTCTCCCATCCCTTCGGTTATGGGGTTTTGGCAGGCACCGCCGCGGCGTTGATGAAGGTGTGGGTCTACGCCGAGCAGACCCGCCGTATGGAGAAAAAAACACAGTACGTGAGCGCTTCGGCCTTTTTTTTACGGTATTCGATAGATGCGCTGGCAATGGGCATATCGGCGTTTTTCTCCATTCAAACCTTGTTGGGTTGTTTTTTCGGGACGATTTCGTTGAAATGGGTTATGGTTTGGCTCAGCTTCGCTCTGAGAAATGGAGGTAAGAAAGATGACCCTCAGTAGGACAGAGAAAACCTTTGTCATCGCGATGGTGATTGCAATCATCGTGGTTTGGATTCTTGCCTTGCCGGAAATGGGCGGTATGACTGACCTGAGTGACGCGGGCATCGGAACCAGATGGGTGTATACCTTCCCCGGTAGCGAAGGTTCCTTTTTCACCCGTATCAATTTCCTTACCGTCGGTGTCGGCCTGCTCATCACCCTATTCTTGATCGGCGTGGCTAGAGGTATCCGCAAGACCTTTTCACTCGTGCCGAACCGAAAACAATCCCTGGTGGAGTACTTGCTCCAGTTCTTCTACGACTTGACAGGAGAGGCCATCAACGACAAACGATACGTCAAACCGGTCTTCGTGATCGCGATGACGTTATTCCTGTTTATCGCGGCTTCCAACATACTGAGCGGGATTCCCGGCATCAACGTTTCGATACGCAACCAAGAAACCTATTTGACCTTCTTCACGGACACCTGGTATGTCCCAACCTCAGACCTCAATACGAATGGCACCTACGCGCTGATCGTCCTGGTCATTTCTCATATCTTCGGCATTAAGGCGAAGGGGTTCAAAGCCTGGGCGAAATCCTTTTTTGAACCGATCGCCATTATGTTCCCTATGAACGTCATCGGAGAGCTCGCCAAACCGGTCTCCCACTCTTGCCGTCTTTTTGGGAACATCTTTGGCGGCGGCATCCTTGTGTTCATCCTCAGCTATATCCTGAAGTTCCTTTTCCTGCCTATGTTCTTCTGGGGGTTTTTCGGGATGTTCTTCGGGCTCATACAGGCGTTGATCTTTTCGGTTCTCACGATCGTATACATCGGATCCCAGGTCAATTGACCGGATCCTCTCCGCATCAAAACAACGGAGAAAGCAAACCTTCACAGGTATGAAATAGAGTTCGAGATCGTCAGTGGTACGAAGCGTCGCCCCAGTGTATCACGGGGTTTATTAAAATAGAGAAGGGAGAGTGCGAGTTATGGAAATGAGTGCAGCGATCGTTCAAGCAGCAAAGTATTTGGGCGCTGGAATCTGTATGGGCTTAGCCGCGATCGGACCCGCAATAGGGGAAGGAAACATCGGGGCGCACGCGATGGACGCGATGGCCAGGCAGCCGGAAATGGCGGGCAATTTACGCATCAGTATGATCATCGCCGACGCAATAGCGGAAACGACCGGGTTGTACGGCCTATTGATCTCGTTCATGATTCTTTTTGCCTAAAAGTCTCTCTCGCCCAACCTACGTTCTGAGGTCTTGTAGGCAAAGGCTATTGTCATATAGCGCAGGAAAACCCGCCGGAGAGAAAGGGGGTTAAGATGATTCATCTCGAGTTTAATCTGACTTCTATCCTGATGTTGCTCCAATTCATATTATTGGCGTTCTTTCTATACAAGTTTCTGTACAAGCCGTTCTTCAAGATGTCCGACGAAAGGCGTAAGCGGATACAGGAAGACTTCAGCTTGGCGGAGAAAGCGAAGTTGGAGGCTGAAGCCTCCCAGAGGGAAGCGAAACAGCTCTTGGACAACGCGGTCGCTCAGGCGGAGGGGATAATCGCCAACGCAAAAAAAACCGCCGAAGACTACGCGATTCGCGAGCGGATAGATGCGAAACAGAAGGCCGAAAGCCTGTTACGAAAGGCCCAAGAAGAGATAGAAGCCCAAAAGAAAGAGGCGATTCAGGAGATCTCTGAAAAGTCGGTCAGTCTAGCCGTGTATCTCGCTTCTAAACTGCTGGAGCGTCAGGTGGACGAGAAAGCGCAGAGCGAGTACCTCAAGAGCTTTTTGGCGAAGATCAAACAGGGAGGTGGCCGGTGAAAAACCCCTCCCAAAAGGTCATCCTGGTTTACGCGAAAGCCCTACTGACGGGGGATACCGCGTTGGCTTCTCAAGCGTTGCGCGTCTTGC
Organism: Thermotogota bacterium ADurb.Bin062; assembly: GCA_002071085.1. Classification (GTDB taxonomy): domain Bacteria; phylum Thermotogota; class Thermotogae; order MWEM01; family MWEM01; genus MWEM01. The sequence continues at coordinate 11,979 of MWEM01000005.1, forward strand.
AGGAAACCTTGACCTTGGACCTGTATCGTTCCATCGTCTTTCATCCTTCGATTCCCAAAAGAGAAAAAATCGCTGCGCTCGCCGCCCTGTTGCGGGCGAAGGGCTGTTACAGCGAGGTGATGGAGCGTTTTCTCACCGAGGTGTTGGAGAAACGCCGAGAGAAGATCCTCCTTGATTTGTCTCCGGTCTTTGACCGGTTGTTGGCGGAAAGCCAAAAAGGGACCGAGGGCACGATTTTCACTCCCTTCCCCTTGTCCGAAGAGCAAAAGGGGTTCGTTTCCAAGGAGCTCATCGCCTATTTCGAAGCGAAAGGATACGAGACGCCTATCCATTTCTCTTTCGCGCTTCAACCCGATCTGTTGGGCGGGATTAAGGCATGCGTGGACGACCACATATTGGATCTTTCGTTACAAGCCCAGTTGTTGAAAGCAAAGCGGCACCTAAATGCCGAAGAGAGGTGACTTGAGTGAAGATAAAACCCGAGGAGATCACTCAAATATTAAGAGACAAGATAACCGGGTTCGAGAAGACGGCGGAATTGGAAGAAACGGGGCAGATCGTTCAGGTCGGCGACGGTATCGCGACGGTCTACGGTTTGAAAAAGGTGAAGGCCAGCGAGCTCGTCCTGTTCGAAAACGGTTCGAAAGGCCTCGCCCTCAACCTTGACGAAGACTCCGTCGGGGTCGTCGTCTTGGGGGAATACCACAACCTCAAAGAGGGGCAGCTGGTGAAACGGACCGGTAAAATCGTTTCCGTACCGGTTGGAGAGGCGATGCTGGGCCGCGTGGTGAACCCCTTAGGCGAGCCCTTGGACGGAAAAGGCCCTATCGTGACACAAGATTTCCGCGAAATAGAATTCAAAGCGCCGGGTGTCATCTATCGACAACCGGTCAACACTCCTCTCCAAACGGGCCTCAAGTCCATCGATTCGATGATTCCTATCGGAAGGGGCCAACGTGAACTGATCATCGGCGACAGGCAAACGGGAAAAACCGCCATCGCCCTCGATACGATTATCAATCAAAAAGGTAAAAACGCCAAGTGCATCTACGTCGCCATCGGCCAAAAGGCCGCCTCCGTCGCCCGAATCGTCGATCAGCTGGAACAGTTCGGCGCAATGGATTACACCACCGTCGTATTCGCGTCTGCGAGCGACCCGGCATCTATGCTGTACATCGCGCCCTACACGGGCTGTGCGATAGGCGAGCACTTTATGTACCAAGGGCAGGACGCTTTGGTCGTTTATGACGATCTCACCAAACACGCCGCCTCTTATCGGGAACTCTCGCTGCTCTTGCGTCGCCCGCCTGGCCGCGAAGCCTATCCTGGGGACGTCTTCTACCTACACTCCCGATTGCTCGAGCGGGCCGCGCGTTTGAACCCTTCGCTGGGAGGCGGGTCATTGACAGCTTTACCGATCATAGAAACCCAGGCGAACGACCTCTCCGCTTATATACCCACGAACGTCATTTCTATCACCGACGGCCAGATCTACCTCGAAGCCGGCCTCTTCTACGCGGGGTTCAGGCCGGCGATCAACATCGGACTGTCGGTTTCGCGCGTCGGCGGCACCGCCCAAATCAAAGCGATGAAGAAGATAGCCGGAACCCTTCGTCTGGACCTGGCGCAATATCGAGACCTGGAATCCTTTTCGCAGTTCGCGAGCGAGCTGGACGAGGCCACGCGGTCCCAATTGACCAGAGGAGAGAAGCTGATGGAGCTGCTCAAGCAAAACCAATACTCTCCGATCCCGGTCGAAGAACAGGTCATCAGCATCTTCGCGGGTGTGCGCGGGTTTCTGGACACGATACCGACCCACCGGATCAGGGCCTTCGAGGAACAGCTCATCCGTTATGTCAAACACCAGCATCCGGAAATACTATCGAAACTGAAAGAGGAAAAAGATTTGTCCACAGAGCTCACTCGTTCGATCGAAGAGGCCATCAAAGCATTCAAGAAGGTATTCGTAGGATAAGGGGGATAAGGATTTGGGCAGAGGCGCGCTCCACACTATCCGTAGAAGAATAGACTCCACGGAATCTACGCAACACATCACCCACGCGATGGAGATGGTAGCGGCAGCGAAAGTCAACAAAGTCTTCCGGCTGTGGAAAGGGTTCACCCCTTATCTGGCTTCCCTTAGCGCGATGATCGACGAGTGCGTTATCGCGGATCCGGATTTGGAACACCCTTTGGTGGAAAAGAAGAAACCCGAGGAAGAGAAAATCCTGTTCTTGATTATCACCTCCGATATGGGCTTGTGTGGGTCGTACAACCTGGATATACTCAGAATGGCCGAGGAAGAGGAAGAAAGGCGCGGAGACGCCTTCAAAGGTTATTTCATCTGCGGGACCAAAGGCATCGGCTATCTGCGATATCGCAACAAGAAGATCTACGGCTCACTGGACAGATTCTTCGGTACCCCGGATTTTTCGGTGGCCGACCTGTTATCGGGGCGGATACTCTCGCTCATCGAGTCCGGCGAGGTCAATACGGTCAAGGTCATCTCGAGCCATTTCAAAAGCTCTTTGATACAGAAACCGGCCATCACCGATCTGCTGCCCCTGAAACCCAAACCCCCGCAGAAGGCGCAATGGCAGCGCGAGTTCGAATACGAACCGGAGCGCAACGTTCTCCTCAACTCGCTTATTCCGTTGTACCTTTCGTCCGTATTGCTTCACCTATTGCTGGAGGCCCAGGTGAGCGAGCTCTACTCCCGTCAAAATGCGATGCGAAACGCCACCGAGAATGCGGAGCACTTAATAGAGCGGTTTACGCTAGCCTTTAATAAAGCGCGTCAGGGATTCATCACGCAAGAGATCATCGAGATCGTCAACGGCGCGGAAGCCCTGAAAGAATAACGACGACGATGGACGCCAAGCAAGTCGCACACGTGTGCGAGCGGATCATCTCGTTTTTTCCCAGGATACATCACGAGACCGATCCCTTTCGGGTGTTGATCTCGACCATCATCAGCCAACGCAATCGCGATGAGGTCACCGAACGGGTTTCGGCTAAGCTATTTGGGCTCTATCCAACGGCGAAACACCTGGCGGCCCAAGAGCCGGAGGCGCTGTACCCGGCCTTGCAGGAATCGGGGTTGTATCGACAGAAATCGAAATGGATCGTCGAGATCGCCAAGCGCGTCGACGAAGCGGGAGGGGTGGTACCGAACGACCTGGAAGCGCTGTGTCGATATCCCGGAGTGGGTAGGAAGACGGCGAATATCGTGCTTTCGGTCTCTTTCGGAATACCGGCGCTAGCGGTCGACACCCACGTCCATCGGATATCCAACCGTATCGGGTTCGTCCATACGAAAACCCCCGAACAAACGGAAGTCGCGCTCACGAGCCTCTTGCCCGCATCCCTCTGGGGTGACTTAAACGGGTCGATGGTAGAGATGGGGCGAAACGTGTGCAAACCTTTGAAACCAGTTTGTTCGGCTTGCCCGGTCTTTGACGATTGCGAATGGTCGGAAAAACACCGATGACGCCTGAAGGGACTCGCCGATGTCAAAGATAGGGATTGACATCGTGGATATGGAACGCCTAACTCCTCAGATGATCGATCGGATACGGATGCGCGTCTTTTCGAAGAGCGAAATCGCGGAGATGGAGGCGCTAAAGAACCCGCGGCGCCGGATCGAGTACTTCGCCGGACGTTTCGCTGCCAAAGAAGCCTTTTTCAAAGCGCTGGGCATCGGCATCTTCAATACCGTCCTCGATCAAGTAGAGGTGTTGGCGGATGAAACCGGAAGGCCCTACCTCAGGGTCTCCGAGGCTGTAAGAAGCGCCTATATTGGCGAATACGCGAGTTGTTCCGTATCGATTTCACACGACGGTAGTTACGCGGTCGCCGTCGTACTATTGGAGAAGTGAGTGGATCGTATGTTTGTAAAGGGAGTCGCGCTGGAGACCCTTATCGCTGAACCCGGGTTCGTGGAACTGTTTCGTGACGAAAACTCGGGTGTTCTGTTGTCCCTCATCGACTCCTATTTCGATCCCACTTCCTCCTTCATCTTCGGCACGCCCTCGATCCACCTTTATGTTCGCTCCTCCGCTGAAGAGTTCGTCGCGTTCGCTTACTTGGACCTTAAAAGCACAACCTTCTCCTTCAACGCGAGCGAAACCGACCACCCTATTGCGGCCTACATCAAACGCATCTTCTCTAACTATGTTTGGGGAGAGTTGAACGTCTACCGATACGAGAGCTTCACCCTGGACGACATTATCGATGAGCTGCACTTTTTCGCCGGGTTGAACACCTACGTTCTCGGTTTTGCCGCCAGTGACGAGACGCTATTCAACGAGCTCGACCAGAGAGTGAGCGATCTGAATATGATTTTTAACGCCAGGGAGTCTCGACGAATCGCCCACGGCATATCACTGATGAATATGGTCGCCCGGGAGAGCAGTGAGTACAAAGACCAAACCACGCACTATCTCGTTCCGACCGTGGGTGTCGAGGGCCTCGAGGTCTGGTTGGGGACGAACTCGACGTTTTTTGTCCACCTCACAGAAATGGACGGAAACTGTGACTCGGCTAATCCAACTGAGGTTGAGGAAAGGAAAAGCCTATTGAAGTTCTTGTTTAATATCGTGTTCCTGAGGTTTTGCTCGTATTTGAGCAAGCGCTATGAGATCCAGTACTATACGATTTCTAAGATCGAACGGGCCTTCATCCTGGAAGGGAAGGATCAAAACACGGTACGCGATTTTCTATCCTGCATACGCACAATTAACCAGAAGGCCGTAGACTTTTTCCGTCAGGAGCTGTTACCGATATGCGAGGATTTCAGCAAGATCCTGAACGCGGCGTTAAAAAAGTACCAACAAATTTCGACCTTCTACGATGAATCGAATTTTATCTATATCACGATTTTAGCGTTAACAGACGAAACCAGCGAGTATCAATCGGTGTTTGAGAGCTTGTTTCACCAAAACATCAACAAGCTGATCGAACAATTGCTCCTCATCATTACCCAGGTGGATCGGGCTATCGCACGATATGTCGAGGAAGGGAAGGCAGAGCGCATATGAATCACACACCCCCAAAAGGAAAAATAGCTTTCGTGCTCGCAAAGGGACTCCCTTTGGACTTCATCGAGGAGCTCCTCGATTTGGTGAAAGCCAATCGGTTCGAGATTGGCAGGATCATCGGTGTCGAGCGGGAGATCGAAACCGTCAAGGAAACCCTTTTCGACCTATGTATGCAAGGGTTCTCTTTGATCATCGTGTTCGGAGCGATCGGCGTTGAGGTGGACGATGTCGTCCCCGAAGCCACCGCGTCTATCATCGATAAAACCCTTCCCGGCCTGGAACGCACCATTATGTATCTCTTGCTCGAGAACGACGAATACTCCGTCGTCAATCGCGCGGTGGCCGGCTTATACAAAAAAAGCATTCTATTCAACTTGCCCGCAAAGCCCAAGCTCATCCGCCTGGTGCTGGAAAATATCCTGGGCGTGCTTCAGAAAGCCGTCAGATAAGAGCGGCGTCAGTTCTTTCGGACGCTCATAGAGCATCTGAATCCACACCTGTTGACAGGGGAGGTCTTAGGTCCACGTGAAAAATCGCATCGTCTATGTCGGCAAAGCCCGAAAACGTTATTGGCGCGAAACCTTTCACGCATACTTGTTTTTGTTGCCCGCTTTCATCATCCTCGGCGCTTTCGTGTTTTGGCCGATAGGTTACTCGCTCATCCTCAGCTTTTTCAAATGGGATTTCACCAACCAGAGGGCGCCGTTTTTCCACGGCTTCACCAACTACACGCAACTGTTCAAACTCCAGATGGCGCTGCCGTATTCTTTCTGGCAAGCCTGCGTGTACTCCGCCTTCTACATAGTCGCGGCCTTCCTGCTCGCACGTCTCGTCTTCCTATGGACCCATTATTTCAAGGCTTTCGAGTCTCATCGGTTGGGCCGCGAACGACTCCTGAAAATGACCGCAATCTACGCGGCTCTGACGGTCTTAGGGTTGTTGTTCGCCCACAATGGCTTGATCTGGCCGCTCTTCGGTACGGTCGTCTTGATGGGGAGCCTGTATTTTTTCGAAAACAGAAGGCCTTACGCCTTTAAAAAGCCCATGGGTCTATGGAGCCTCGCCGTGTCGGTCCTCCTCCTCTACTTCGTCCTCAAGCGGATTTCCTTAGTCCGATACGAACTGTTCGACTTCCTGCTGCTCACCAAAGAGTCCTCGGTGTTCGTGAAATCGATTTTCAACACGATTTACTACGTCATCCTGACGACTCCGGCGGAGATCGTGATCAGTTTGTTCATCGCGTTGCTGCTCAATCTACCGCTGAAGTTGAAACCCTTTTTCCGCACCGCGTATTTCGTCCCCTATGTCACCTCCGTTGTGGCGATCTCCTTGGTGTGGCGCTGGATCTTCAACGACGAGTACGGTCTGTTCAACTACTTTTTGTCGCTCATCGATATCTCGAAGGTGAAATGGTTGACCCAGGAGACTTGGACGATCCCGACCATTGCGATCGTGTCGATTTGGAAGAGCGTCGGGTACAATGCCATCATCTTCTTGGCTGGGCTCCAATCCATCGACAAGTCCTACTATGAGGCGGCGAAGGTGGACGGCGCGTCCAACCTACAAAACTTTTATCACATCACCTGGCCGCTTCTCTCTCCCACCACCTTCTTCATCCTCATCGTATCGGTCATCGGCAACTTCAAAGTGTTCACGCAGGTCTACGTGTTGTATCAAGCCCTTCCCGGGCCTTACAACAACAGCGGGATGACGATGGTGTATTACATTTTTGACAGATTCTACGCGCACCAGCAGATGGGAGAGGCCAGCGCAGCCGCTTATGTGCTCTTCATGATTATTTTGGTGCTTACCTTCTTCCAGTTCCGCGTCGGGAAACAGCGCGTACAATACGTCGGTTGAGGGGTCGGGTGATAGCGATGTTCTCCTCTTGGAAAAAAGCGATCTTCTATACCCTTCTGGTTATCGGCGCGTTCGTGATGTTGATGCCCTTCGCGTGGATGATCCTCACTTCCGTCAAGTTGGACACCGAGGTGGAAAGCTGGCCTCCCAAATGGACCAGCAACAGTTTCGCCAAACAGAGAAACGTGAAGCTCAATTTGGTCCGCTCCGCCGACGTCGCCCTCGACTTCTCCTCGCTCTCGATCGAAGAGTTTTTCAACTTGGCCAGCATCATCGGGAGCAAGAAGAAAGGGGAAAAGACGCTCGTTTACTCCGTCAACGACGACACGCCTTATCGCGGTATCTTCGAGCTGAACCTGAACGCCGGCGCGGGGAAGAATCCCACCTACGCGCGCGCGATCCCGCGCGCCGAATTCGATAAGTTCCTCACCGAGCAGGGTGCGCTCCGACCATTGCCCGACGAGGTACAGAGCATTTTAGACACCGTAGGGATGGTGGATGACCCCATCGTCTATCTGCCTTCCCTGATGAACGAACTGTTCTTTTCCAGTCACGCGTTCCTCAACCGCATCGGGGTGGTGACCTCCTCCGACGGCGTCTTGAACAAGGTGAACGCTTACTTGGTTTCTAACGGTGTCAAACTCGTAGAACACCGAGCCCTGCTCCCCTCAGAACAGGACGAACCTCAAACTGCCCTACTAAAAGCCGCCTACAGAGACTGGCTCGAGCGACTCGTTCGAACTTTCGAAACCCAAAAAGGGATCTATACCGTCGCAAATCAGTTTTTCAGAAAGGGACAGCCACTCCTATCCCAAGCGGATTTGGAGGAGATCTCTGCCAAGTACGCCCAGACCTTCGCCGACGGCTTGACCTACACGGGGCTCGCCGCAGCGCTGAATGTGAGCGCCGAAGAGGCAGAAGCCCTTGTGAGCGAGCAAGACTGGGCGGTGATCCGCCTCGTCGACCGCAACATTCGCGAGCCGTTGAATAGCTTTCAAAACCTTTTACGATTAGGAATCACCACCTACCGATTCTATACACGCCTACAAACCGACCAGCTCAGCTCCGGCACGCTTCGGTTTCAGTTCAGGAAAGAAGCGGATATCAAACAGGACATCCTCGAACAGATCAAAAACAGCTCCCTTACTCAGGAGCACAAACGTTTGACGCAAGAAGTGCTGGAGGGCCATCCCGTAGACACCTCGGTCAATGCGCTGCTGAAAGAACTGGACCGGATTTTTACGTCACACTTGAGCGAGAGGGGCATCGATCCGTCCAAGATCCAATCGACCTTGCTGAATTTAAAGGACTTCGTGGGCACCTTGAACTCCGTCTTTTTAGACCATCCGGAGCTCAAAGAACCAATTATGAGAGCGTTCTTGGGAGACGGGGACCCGGTTGACGTGCTTAACGCTTCGTCCGTTCCTGCCTCTCAGCGTCGGTCGCTCGTCGATCAGTTGAACCGCCTGAAGACGCTTTTCCGAGGACAACCGGACGCCCTCTTGTATGTCCTCATTCACGAACGTTTCGTCGAAAACGAGGTCGTCGAGTACTATAGCGAGGTGTACTCACGCTATGGATACCGGATGGACGTGTTGGAGGCGCCAAAAGAGGTGAAGGATGTCCGTTTCCGCTCCTACAAATCGATCGAGATCGTACTGGACGGAATCCAACCCTACTGGTTCTGGGATGAGACTCAGCAACTCCAAGTGAGCTTCACCTTTAAAGAAATCTTCCAAAATGTGTTTCAAAGCTACGTGGACGCTTGGGTTATGGGAAAGTACTTCGGAAATTACTATTTCAACACGGTTTTCGTCGCCCTCGTCACGACCCTTCTAGACGTGCTCTTCGCCTGTATGGCCGCCTTCGCCTTCTCGAAATTGAACTTCTTCGGGAAGAACTTCATCTTCATGGTCTTCTTGGCAACGATGATGGTACCCGGCGAGGTGCTTTTGGTGCCGAACTACATCACCCTGGCCAGGTTCGGCTGGATGGACACCTACCTGGCGCTCATCGTGCCATGGGTCGTCAGCGTGTTCGTGATCTTTCTAATGCGGCAGCACTTTATGACCATCCCGGACGAACTGTACGATGCCGGCAAGATCGACGGTATCTCGAAATGGGGATTTCTATGGAAGGTGATGGCGCCGCTCTCGAAACCGGTCATCATCACCGGAGCGCTATTGAAGTTCGTCGGAAGTTGGAACTCATTCCTCTGGGTACTCATCGTCACGAAGAGCCCACAGGTCCGAACGCTCCCGGTTGGGCTATCTACCTTCAGCACCGAGGTGGGAACATTGTACAATAAGCTGATGGCGGCTTCCACCTTTTCGATGATCCCGGTCATCATTCTCTTTTTATTCGTCCAGAAATATTTCATCCAAGGAATCGCTAGAACCGGCCTGAAAGGTTGACGTGTTGTCCCGAAAGGAGAGGTATGAACCGATTGTATGAAAAAGAACTCTTTCGCGAATACGTGTTCAAGGGGAAGATCTTGCGGCTGCGCCTCGATCAAGTGGAGCTCGAGAACGGGAGCAAGGCGCGTAGAGAGGTGGTCGAACACGACGGAGCCGTCGCCGTGTTGCCTTTCGACGCCGATGGATACGTACACCTCGTCACGCAGTACAGAAAGCCGATCGACCGGAGTCTCCAAGAGGTGCCCGCCGGCCGGCTCGAAGTAGGAGAGGATCCGATCGCCTGCGCGAAACGAGAGCTACGGGAAGAAACGGGATTACACGGCGGCGAAGTGATCCCCATAGGGTATATCTACACCACTCCCGGTTTTTGTGATGAAAAGATCTACCTCTTCGTCGCTTTCGATCTGAGACCGGGCGAGAATCACCCGGATCCGGACGAGTTCTTGAATGTGGAACGACTTCCTTGGGAAGCGTTCATCGAGCGTTGCGCCCAAGGACAGATAACCGACGCAAAGACCTTAGCCCTTGCTTTGAGAGCTCGAGCTAAAGTGGAGGCCTATTTTTCCGATAAAAAGAGCGGATGAGGGAGTGTGGATTCGATGATCCAGGTGAGTGTCAACGGGCGCGTGAAAGAGGAAGACGAAAAGATATACCAGAACTTCGGGGACTTTATCGCGAAGCAACAAGTGAAGGGAAAGGTACTGGCAGAGGTCAAGATCAATGGGCACGATATACCGCTCTCGGCTTTGAAAGAGCTTGAGCTCTCGGTTTTCGAAGGAGACGAAAAGATCGAGCTCGTCTTCAAAGAGTTTCGACCCTTCACCGTTGAACTGATCGGCAACGTCAAGAACTACCTCAACCACATCACCACTCGGTTACCCTTCTATGCGGAGAGAATCCTGAGTGGGGACATAGAGGCGCTGCGCGAGATTAACGATCTTGGCGAGGGGTTGAATTCGGTCCTCACGATGAAAGAAAATATCTTCGCGATATCCGGCTGCCAGGAAACGGATTTCCGTTCTTTGAAAGGCTTGGAACCGGCCTTTTCCGAGCTACTGAACGAAATCAACGAATCGATGGGCAGGAAGGATTGGGTGCGTTTGTCGACCGCCCTCTCTCACGAATTGCCGGATAAACTGAAAACCTTTTCCGCGTTTTTCGATGAAGCGACCGTGTTGCTTCAAACGAACAGTATGTAAGCGCTACGGAGGTGCTCTCTTTTGCAAAGCAAACAGTTATACACTAATCTTAGGCCCGGATTTCCGAGAAGGAGCCCCGCTGTCCAGGAACCCGCCGCTTCGCCGAATGTGGTAGCGACGGTCGGTGAACCGCCCATCCAAAAACAGGAACCGGCCCCTACGTTATTTCATCATCCTCAAAACCAGAATTATTTCGAGCAGTCGATCTTCACCGCGTCTCCCGCGAAGCTCGTCGAGATGTTGTACGCCGGAGCCCTCAGCTTCATCGAACAGGCCAAAAACGCGATAGCCGAAAAAGACTACATTACCGCGAACACGAAAATCGTGCGCGCGGAAGATATCATCGTGGAATTGAACATCTCGTTGGACCTAGAGAAGGGACAAGTGATCGCGACCAACCTGCGCGACCTCTACAATTACCTGTACAAACGCTTATTAGAAGCGAACAGCAAGAAAGACACAAAAATACTCGACGAGGTCTATCAGTTCGTGAAGGAGCTCAAGGACATTTGGGGTGAGGTGATGAAAAAAGAACCGAGCAATCCCCAGGATAGCCCCGTAGATCGAAAGATACTCGATCTTTCGCGATAAGGAACCCGAGGAAAGAGGTCGCGCGCTTGAACGCGACGATCATCAAGGCGCCTCCTGTTCTCCAGCCATTTCCCGTATCTCCCGATCCCTTTCGGTTCCTCTCGCTTCGACGATTACCGAGAGGGATTGCGCCTCATCTGACATCTTCCGGACAACGAAATGTTGATCCGCTCGAGCCGCGACTTGCGGAAGATGGGTCACAACGAACACTTGGAAGCCGTTTTGGGCAAGCTGTTTGATCTTGTCTCCCACGACGTGCCCCATACGAGGACCGACACCCGAGTCGACTTCGTCGAAGACCAGCGTCTTTACCGATAAAGACTCCTTCAACGCCAGTTCCAATGCAAGAAAGATACGCGAGAGCTCTCCGCCCGACGCGATCTTCGATATCGGCAAAAAAGGCATACCGGGGTTGATCGAAGCGGTCCACTCCAAGGTATGGCCCCCGTGTGCCGTGAAATCCTCTTCCGGAGAGATTTCGTGCGCGAGCCGTGTCTTTTCCATCCTCAGGTCCGCCAGCTCCCGGACCACGCTCGCTTCTATAGCGGCCGCGTTCTTTTCTCGAAGGGCGCGCCACTCTGCATCGATACTCGAGAGTACGTGTTTCGCCGCTTCTATCTTTTCGTCCAAATGCTCGGCCAGGCTCATTTTCTCTTGCAGCGCTGCCTTTTCCTCGCGAAAAGCCTCCAGTCGCGCCAACACATCCGGAATATCCTTCCCGTACTTTCGTTTGAGGCTTTCGATCAGATCGTACCGAGCGCTGACCTCTCGGAGCCGCCCCTCGTCGTAGTCCATCCGTTCCAGGTACGCCGAAATCTCCGAACGGAGTTGATGTAGGGTATCCGAGAGCTCTACCGTCAGCTTCTCCCAACCCTCGACCGCTGTTTCGATGCCGTTGACCCTCTTCAGTTTGGACGCGATCTCGCCCAAACGGTCCGCGATCGAATCGAAATCGCCTTCTCCCTCGATTTGCGCTAAAGCCCCTAAGAGGTTGTTTTTAAGAAATTCGAAATTGGACAGCACCCTCAGCTCCGCGAAGACCCGCTCGTCCTCGCCGACGACCAACCGTGCCTTTTCGATCTCCTCTATCTGAAAGGCTAAAAAGTCGAGGGCGCGCGCCATCTCCCGCGTATCCGTGGGTAGCGCGCCGGACAGCGCTTTCAACTCCTGATACCTTCGGAACCCCTCGCGATATCGGCGCGCGATCTCTTCCAGGGCTTGCGGGCGGTACCCGTCCACGATCGCCGTTTGAAAGAGCGGGTTCCTCAGGTTTTGAAAGGCGTTCTGGGAATGTATCGAGACCAAGGCGTTGGCGATTTCGCGCATCACGTTGGCGGAAGCCAAGGACCCGTTGACCCGATAGGACAACCGCTCCTCCGTTCCTGCCACTTTCAACAGCAAGCCATCCTCTTGTGGCAGGTCGTTTTCGGACAACAGCCGCGTGACCTGCTCGGAACCATCCCACAACGTTTCGATTGAAAACCGGTCTCCGAAGGGACCCAAAAGGTCCCTTCCCTTCAACTCTCCGGACAAGGAGCGCAAGAGAGAAACAAACATCGACTTCCCCGCCCCTGTTTCTCCGGTTACCGCGCAGAACCCGTCTTCAAAGGCCATCTCGGCTTGTTTGAACAACAACGCGTTCTGCACCCGCATTTCGCGCAGCACCGTTAACCCCGCCTTCCCCACAAAAACTTTTCTGAGATGATCGCCGACAGGGATTCTCCTTTCGGTGAAGCCAATAGAAAGTCATACGGAGCGCGCCTGACCTCCAGGCTATCTCCGGTCTTGACGGTGAATCCGTCCAACGAGTAATAAAGAGAACTCGGCGGGTTTTTCTCGAGCTGGATCACGGAACCGTCGTCCAAGATGATCGGAGATCGGGCCATGGTGTGCGGGGCCAGCAATGTGATTTGAAAAACGTAGGCTTGCGGATAGATGATCGCCCCGCCGGCGGACAAGGAATAAGCCGTCGATCCGGTCGGGGTGGAGAGGATCACGCCATCGCCGGCGATGAAGGGCAGCGACTCCCCGTTGATCCGTATGTGATAATGCTCGATGTTGCGCTCTAAGGGGCGATGAACGACCACATCGTTCAAAGCGTACCCCGTCAGGCTCTCCACTCCCTTGAGAGCCCGAACACCCAAGACTAAGCGGCGAGAAACAGTGATTTCGGACAGATTGAAGTCCGGATCGATGACCTCTTCGATCTCAAAACGAGTGAGAAACCCAAACCGTCCGAAGTTCACGCCGATCACCGGTATCTGTTTCTGAAGCGTCGCTTGCATCGCGCGTAACACGCTCCCGTCTCCCCCCAATACCAGCAAGTAATCGATCGGTGAGGGAAATTCCGAACGAGAAACGAACTCCGGCCCTTCCGTCGAAAGGGCAAAGGGCGTCTTCAGCCCTTTGCGCGCCAATCGCTCGATCAATATATCCAAATACTTCTCTATTGCGGGTTTGTGTGGGTTGAAAAGGATGCCGACCGCGACGCTCATCTCAACCTTGAGCCTATATCTATAAGGGTTTGAACGACAAAAGACTGGATGAAGACCAAGATTAAAATGGCGATGAACGGGGTGTAGTCGACGTTCCCGATGGGTTTGAAGACCTTGCGGAGGGGATTGAGCATCAGCCCGGCCAATCCTGAGACGACTTTTTTAATCTGGTACAACTGATAGCTGTTGCCCATAAAGCTGAGGATCGAGTTGAGGATGAGGATGAAGATGTAGGCGTATAGAATCAGCTGTATGATTTGAGCCAGCGCTAAAAGAAAATTACCTAAAACAAACATCTGACACCTCCAGAGAGTCCGTTGTGAACCAGTTTCTTTGACGCCTGTATTATACTACACCCGATGACGTGGTATAATCTCTCGGCTTCTGCCCGGAAGCGGGCACCAAGCCTTAAAACTCGCGCAATACAGTATTCGAAAGGAACGAGATGAGGATTCTCCTGATCAATCCGTGGATTGCCGATGTCGCCGCTTATGATTTTTGGTTGAAACCCGTGGGGCTGCTGATCTTGGGAGGATACCTCTCCCGATCTGGTCATGAGTTACACCTCATCGATTGTTTGGATCGATACGACCCGCAATTGGCGCGTGCGACGGGAAAGCTTCCGCGATCAAAAGCCAACGGCACGGGCAAATTCCTCTGCCGAGAGATAGAAAAGCCGCGAGCGATCAAATGGTTGCCTCGACGGTACAAACTGTATGGTTGGCCCGAGGAGTTGGTGGCGCGCCGCTTGAGGGAGTTGAAAGAGCGGTGGGACCCCGAGATCGTGATGGTCACCTCCGCGATGACCTACTGGTATCCGGCCGTGTGGAAGATGATCCGTTTGGTCAAAGAAACCCTACCGAGAGCGCGAGTTCTACTCGGCGGAAACTACCCCGTCCTGCTACCCGACCACGCCGCTTTGAGTGGCGCCGACGCGATCTGCATACGCTCGGATTGGGTGGGTGTTCGGGTCTTTCTAGAGGCGCAGGGTGTCTCGACCATCGAAGGGCCGGACTCGCTGATTCCGCTGTACGACCTGTATCCAGGCGCGATGAGCCATCTGGTTTTCCTAACGTCAGTCGGGTGTCCCTTTCATTGCTCCTACTGCGCTACGGGGTTGATTCACCGTTTCTTCCAACACCCGTTCGAAGAGTTGGCCGTCGCTATAGAAGCAGCGTGCCAATCTCACAAATGCCAAAATGTGGCCTTTTTCGACGACGCCCTTCTGGTCGACCACACGTCGCATTTTGACCTGCTCTTGAAAATGCTTATCCAACGGGGCGTTCCGACTTCGGGCATCAGCTTTCACCTACCCAACGGCATACACGCGCGCCTGTTAACCAAAGAAACTGCGAGGTTGATGCGGCAGGCGAATGTCCAAACGATCAAGGTGGGGTTGGAAACCCTCGACCTCGCACTTCAAGCTCAGACGGGATCAAAAGTGACGACGGAAGAATTCGTGCGTTCCATAGAGATCCTGCGTTCCGTCGGGTTTAGTAAAACGGAGGTCAGCGCTTACCTAATGGTCAACCTCCCCAGCCAGTCAATCGAAGATGTTGAGGCGGCAGTCCGGCTGTGCGAGAGGCTAGACATCGGGTTCAACCTCAACGAATACACGCCAATTCCACGGACCGCACAGTACGAGGACCTCGTTCAAAGCGGAAAACTACCCCGAGAGGTCGACCCGGTGCTTCTGAACAATACGATCCTTCCATATTGGTGGCCGCACGGGGTTTCCGCGGACGAGATCGCTGCACTAAAAAAGCGCGTGCGCGTGGGGTAGTGTGGGGTAACTCTGCGGGAACACGCGCTCACTAAGGTAAAACCTTCACGATCGGAATCGATGAGCCATCGTTATATTGATGTGAAATAGGTTACTATGGAGGAGGCAGAGGATGCGTATTGGTTTGATTTTTGGAACGAGACCCGAAGCGATCAAGATGGCCCCAGTCTATCTCGAGCTCGTCTCGCGAGGACATCAGGCCTCGATTATCGCGACTGCGCAGCATCGCCAGATGTTGGATCAGGTATTGGAAATCTTCGGTTTGGAGCCGCACATAGACCTGAACGTGATGACCGAACGACAAAGCCTGTCGAGCTTGACCTCTCGTTTGTGTCAGTCGTTGGGAGAGGCCTTCGAGCGGCAACCCCTAGACGTCGTGCTCGTTCAAGGTGACACGACCTCCACTTTCGTCGGCGCGCTGGCCGCGTTCTATCACAAGATTCCTGTCGGGCATGTGGAGGCCGGGTTGCGCACCGCGAACCGTTACGATCCCTTCCCCGAAGAGATCAACCGACGGCTCACCACGCAGCTGAGCAGTTGGCATTTCGCGCCGACCGCCCACGCCAAAGAGTCCTTATTGAGGGAGGGGATCGATCCTTCAAAAGTCTTCATCACCGGAAACACCGTTATTGACGCGCTCCTATGGGTTCTACGGCATAAAAGGGAAGCGACCGAACGGATATTGAGGACCTATGCACTGGAAAAGGGGTCCTATCTATTGGTCACGATGCACCGCCGTGAAAACTGGGGAGAGCGGATGGAGGCGGTGTGTGGCGCGCTGCTCCGTATACTAAACGATCGCCCCGAATTGAAAATCATCTTCCCCGTTCATTTGAACCCGCGCGTCCGCGAAGTCGTGTTTCCACTTCTACAAGACCGCCCGCGGGTGATCCTCTGCGACCCCGTGGGATACCTCGATTTCGTGGGGTTGATGGCCGGTTCGAAGATCATCCTCAGTGACTCCGGCGGTATCCAGGAAGAAGCTCCGACCTTAGGAAAACCCGTGCTGGTGCTCAGAGAAACGACCGAACGCCCCGAGGCGGTGGAAGCGGGGACTGCCCTGCTGACGGGGACCGACCCGAAACGGGTCTATGACACGGTGATGGCGCTCCTCAAAGACACGGAACGGTACGACCGGATGAGTCGCGCTGCGAATCCTTACGGCTCAGGAGAGGCCTCCAAAAACATCGCCGACATCATCTTGACCGGTTAACCGAAACGAAGGAGCACGTAAAGAAGGGCGCGACATGACGCTATACGAAAGGATATACGAGGTCATCCGACACATTCCGCGGGGACGCGTGGCGACGTACGGACAAATCGCCCGTATCTTGGGCGTGTGCGGACCACGCGCAGTCGGCTATGCTTTAAACAGCTCCAAAGATCCGACTCTCCCTTGGCATCGCGTGGTGAACAGTAAAGGAAGGAGCAGCTTGGAGCAAGAGGGCGCGCAACTCCAACTGGAGTTGTTGAAGCTCGAAGGCGTAACGGTCGACCAGAGGGGCGCTATCGACCTCTCTCTTTTCCTATGGGAAGGGCCTACCTACGAGTGGATGCGTGGGCGTCTCGTGGGTGAAGGAACCTCCGGTCGAGCTTCGGAAGATCGATGACGAAAGCGTAACTCCGGAGATGAGATGAAACCATAGAAAAACGATAGAGGAAACTCTCGTTTCCTCTATCGATACGTCCCTCGCCAGAGGGAAGCGCGAATCCGGCCGGGTTTATTTCCTCGCGTCCGGCAAACTGAGGAGATCGAGCAGGTGTTTCTGCTCTTCTTGAATGATCTTTTGAATTTCGGTTTTATCCTCGAAGTACTCTTTGATCCCGTTGTAAAAAATGATACTCTCTTTTTCCGCTTCGACCGCGGCGTGGATCGCTTCTTGCATTGTAGCCGGGACTTTGGGGTTCGAGATTTTCGGAAAGATCGCGACTTGGGCGTAGGCTTGCCAGTAGCCCAACGCCTCGAGGTCTCCCCAGCTTTGGGGTTCTTCGTGCTTTTCGATTTTCTGGAAGATCGTTTTAAATGTTTCGAAATGTTCGCGTTCCTGCGCCGCGAGGTGTGAAAAGAACTCTTTCATCTTACCCTTCGTTTTTTCCGCGAGCTGGGCATATCCCTCGTACCCGGTTGATTCGATACGTAGCGCGATATTCAGAAGGTCCAGTTTGTCCATAGCGCGTTTGCCTCCTTATGGTTTAAAACCGAAAGATCTCCGTGAGATCCGGCGATTCAGTTATGGGATACAATCTCTATGGGAGTCTCGTTTACCCAATATTTTACCATAATCTGTCAATCAGGGCGGTCAGAGGTATCTTCACTTGAGCGCCGAAGGCGAAAGAAAAGCGAGTGTCGCTCTTCCCTTTCTCGAGGCCGTCGTTTTTCACGAAGGTGATCCCCAAACTTCCATTGAGCCGGAGGTTTTCTAAGACATCTCCGTAGAGATTCAGTCCGATCGTGTTCTCGTACTGCAAGACCGGATCGTTCAGCCAAGGCAGACCGGTGAGAACCGGCATAGTCCCGCCATGCTCGTCCCACTGCTCGAGGGGCGCCCGTTTGCCGAAAACCAGAAATTCATAGTTCACAGAGCCTCCCCATCTATCGGCCCGATAGGCCGCTTCCACATTGAACACACCGCTGTTCGGCCCGTACCGATACCCGATCATATTGTACTCGATCGGCAGGGTCGCTTCGGTTTCATAGCGTACGTACATATAAGGCGGGACAGAGAGGCTGTGCCGCTGATAGGTGTACTTCGACGCTCCCGCGCTCTCCAAAGACAAAGAGATACGGTCGGTAATTAACCATTTCAGACCAACGTTCCAGGCAAGCTTGTTGTTCGCCGCTTTCAAGTTTGTGGGGTTGAAATCGTCTATGAAAACTGAGGCGTACACGTCTACCGGATCCAGGTAGAACTTCGTATAGAATCCGATCATACCGTTGTCGTTGAATTTTTCTTTCCAAGGGGCGTCGAAATTGTTACGAAGTTCTTGCATAGACTGGTAGGGAAAAAAAGAAATCAGGTAGGGAAGGTCTAGCGTGCGGCCGAGGAAGAGCATAGACTCTTCGAACCCGAACTCCCAACAGTAGAAGGGCCGGAAACCCGCCTTCCTGTAGTAGAGGGTTTTCGCCGTTTGAAGGTTGTTCTCTGACTTCCAATCCTGCACACCCTGCCTCATAAAAAGAATCGCGTTCGTGAAAGTGAACCAATGTTCCGGATTCCATTCGAAGCGTATGGCTGGATAAGCGCCTGAGTTATCCGAAATCCAGAGCGGGTAGTGGTGTCCCGCACCTTCGTTCAGGGGAAAATACCCGATTTTGAACTGCGAAGTCCCGTTATCGTAGCCCAAAAAGCTCTCTTGAGGATAATAGTAGATCGGTTTATCCGACTTGAACGCGCCCGCGAGGAGCGGGAAATTGATCTTGAAATCACCCGCTTGGAAGTTTCGCAGCTGCCAATCGAGCACGATCTGGAGGTCGTCTCTATAGACCTCGGTGTGGAACCCTCCAGCCAACCCGAAATTCCGGACAACCTTGTCGTGTTTGGACAAGAGATAGAAAGATAGGGAGGCCTCAAGGCCGAATAGGGTACTGACGTAACAAAACAAGAGGAAACATGAGACAACCGCCCGGCGCATAATCACCTCTTCAGAACGAAAACGCGTCTTCACCTCCGATTGTAGCATAAAACCCTACACAGTGCGAAGAACCCGGCATCCCTCGTTGCTGGGAACACCGAACTTTAGTTCGGCGTTCCCAGAAATCCAGCGCTCACAGAGACCCTCCCTTGTATTTGCGAAGGCGCTTTTTCCTCCTCCGGCTCTATGAGTTTTCCACTTACGCAGATATCTGAATCATCCAATTATGCTATAATCTATAGCGGAAGATTAATGGAACGGCGAAAAAACGTTCATAAAGGGGGGCGCTGATTCCGTACAGTTGAATTTTCCAAAACAAAAGAGAGGTGAGAATCCGTTGCGTCGAAAACCTGTAGTGTCGGGAGTCTTCTACCAAGACAATTTGATAGCGCTCAGAAACCAGATTGAGAAGCTCTTTCTAGGCCCGATCGGCCCGGGCCAATTGCCTGACTTCCCCACCAAACCCCTACAAAAAAGCCTCGGGGCGGTTCTTCCACATGCCGGATACGTCTATAGCGGCTCGGTCAGCGCCTGGGGTATCTGGGAATTAGCCAAACGGGGCAAACCGGAGACGATTGTCTTGATAGGCCCCTCCCATACCGGAATGGGAAAACCGATCAGTATCTGGAACAAAGGATCGTGGGAAACTCCCTTCGGCCAAGTCGAAGTCGACGAAAAATTGGCGGACCTACTGTTGTCCCGGTATAATTACGCCTCCGGAGACTTTGAGGGCCATATGGGCGAGCACTCGCTGGAAGTGAACCTACCGATGCTTCAGTATATCTATGGAAAGGATTTTCGTATCCTGCCCGTCTCTATGATGGATCAACGCAAGCAGACGGCATTGGACTTGGGCAATCAGTTCTCTTTCCTGAAAACCTTGAAACCGCTATTGATCATCGCTTCTACCGATCTTAACCATTATGAGTCCGAAAGCGTCACACGAAGTAAGGATCAGGAAGTGATCGACGCGATTCTCTCGATGAACGTCGAGCGCCTGTACTCCGTTATATCTGAACAAAGCATTACGATGTGCGGCTTCGGCCCCGCCGCAACGTTGATGTCTTCTGGTGAATGGAAGCCCAAACTTCTCAAACACGCGACAAGTGGCGAGATCACCGGAGACTATCAGCGCGTGGTCGGTTACGTGAGCATGCTCTTTGAATGAACATACCAAAACGTTAGCGCTTAAGGGGGAGAGTTACGATGCAAGAGGTTACCCAAACCGTTTCTGTAACAGATATTTACGGTTTTTTTCAACTTTTGATTACCTATTGGTACATCGCCCTGCCGTTCTCTATCGCGTTGCTTTTTGCCAGTCGATGGTTCCCTAAAGTGCTCATCGCCGCGTTGGGCTTCGTTGGGGGCTTGTTCTTCCTGATGCCCTTACTGAAGACAATCCCGGCGGTGAACGAATTATTGGTCAGTAATCCGTCCCTAGACCTACCCATCGCTCTTTTCGTCGGCGTGATTTGCGCCGTTGTGGTCCTAGGGTTGTTTAAGTTCGTTTTCTTCTTAGGTGGGGTGCTGATCGGTTTCTTCATCGGCGTTTGGCTTTGGAACATCGCCAATCCTTGGATTATCGACCAAATCCGCCTGCAGACCCCGAGCTTCGAGATACCTCAGTGGACCGTTTGGGTCTTCGCCGGCGTGTTCGCCCTCATCGTCGGGATCTTTGCGATCCTTTCGCACGAAAAGACGGTATCCTTCCTGTCCATCCTGTCGGGTGCCCTTATCCTCGATTTCTACCTCTTGTTTTTATTGGGGCAGTCCAACCCCGGCCTTTTCGGGATGATTACGAAACCTTCCGGCGCCAACGAAGCGCCAGCCTTAACCACCAACGGGATTTTGGTCTTCGTCGGGGCGCTGCTCGTCTTGATGTTTATCGGGTATCGCTTTTCTTATTCACATTGGGGCGCACGAAAAACGAAAAACCCATAGAAAAAGCGGAGATTCTTTCGTTTCTCCGCTCTTTTCAAGGGGGTATTACAGGGGTGAGACTAAGACGTAGGCCTTACCCCCTTTATTCTCTCTTCTTAACCCTATAGAGTGAATCGCCTATCAATGGCTCCATAGGCGTATCTCGAGTTCTAACTCGATTCCGTACGCCTGGTGTACCCTTGTTCGTATCAAATCGATCAACGCGCGGACATCGGCGCTGGTCGCAGAACCTTCGTTGACGATGAAACCGCCATGAAGCGAGGAAACCCGTGCCCCCCCGTAACGGCGTCCCTTCAACCCCAGCTCCTCGATCACTTTTCCAACGTGGAAGTCTGCTGCCGGTTTCTTGAATATGCTACCAGCGCTTCCTTGTTCCAAGGGCTGCTTATTTATTCGTTGCCGCTCGAATTCTCTCATCCGATCCCCGATCTCCGCCCTCTCTCCGGGCGGCGTTTTAAGCAGCACCCGCGTAATCAGCTCGCCGCTTTGAGAAAATCGACTGCTCCGGTAAGAAAAGGCGCATTCTCCTTGAGGATAGACGCGGAGACACTCGGAATCCCAGTCAAAGGCTTCCACTTCGAGCACGAGATCGCCTATTTGAGACCCGTAAGCCCCGGCGTTCATCAGAACGCCGCCACCAACCGTTCCCGGAATCCCCGCGGAAAACTCCAAGCCAGACCACCCGCGAGCGTAGAATAGTCGGCTGAGCTGCCTGAGGGGATAACCCGCCTCTACCCGAAAGCCTTCGGATTCTTGAGAATAACCGATCAAGCCCGTCGTATCCAAAACGATGAAGGACAACGGCCCGTCATCCGGCAGCACGTTCGACCCGATACCCAAGATCTTGCACTCCCGGCCGCTCTCTTTAAGTAAGGGAACGATCTCCGGTAAAGCGCGCCGTTCCAGGGGTTGCACGTACAAAGGAACCCGGCCCCCTATCCCGAAGGTCGTATGCTTCGAAAGCGCTTCGTTGACGCGAACCGTGGTCTCCAAACGGTACAACCTCTCGACAAAACGCCGGTCTATCATCAGGCGGCTTGAATCCTCTTGCCTTGCCAGGTCTCCATTTTCGTCATTTGCGTCTCTATCTCCTTGATTCATAGCTTTCTGGTGTGTCATCCTTCCATATGGCCCCCGTCCGTGGGGGGGCGACACCTATCGAGGAGTCGGACCCGTCGAGCGCGACGATATCTCGAAAGGACAACATATTTCTTCGAGGGCCGTGTTCTGTTTATGGTAGAGGTTCAAATCTCCCGTATGCTCCCGTTGAACACCTCTTTTTTTTCGATAAAAGAGGTCAGTTTACGGTAGAAGTCCCGAACGGTTTGTTCGTCGGGTCCAACGATCCGAAAGACCCACTTTTTCGAGAACCAGACCATCGCGAACTTCGTAGCGCTCTGTGTTTCGTAGGAACCATAAAAGAACGGGAGGTAGTTGACCCAAGTCCAGAAAGGGGGTGCGTCTTCTTTCCGGTATCGACGCCATAGCTCGTCCGCAATCCTCAGGGTATCGGTCCTGCCGACCGTCAGCTTGATTTCTTTCGCGTTGGGCGTCGTATAAACCGCCTCGAAGATGGTGCCATACAACACCAGTGCGCCGTCCTTCGTGTCTTTCTTCTGTAGAACGGTAGCCGGGGTCGTTATCTTGAGCTCCGTTCGCGTGTAGGGTAGGATTCTCATCTCAATCAAGTTCGAAACGCGGTACGTCTCTTCCGGTTCGAACTGGCAACCGGTCAAGAACACGAGCATACCGATAAGGATGAACACCAATAGAGTTTTCTTCAATCTTCCGCCTCGCTTTCTCCTTCGCTAGAGGGCCAAATAATTTTTGTAATAGTAATAACTGTCTTTTTTAATACGCGTCAGGCTCTTCTCGTAGTCGACATAGATCAAGCCGTATCGTTTGTCGTAGCCCTGGGTCCATTCAAAGCCGTCCAGCAGCGACCAAACGAAGTAACCTCTCACGTCCACTCCCTCGGCTATCGCTCGCTGAACGGCCTCGATATGGGATTTCAGATAAGCGATACGCCTTTCGTCGGCGACAACGCCGTTACTTAAGACGTCCTTATCCGCCATCCCGTTCGCGGTGACGAAGATCGGAATGCTCCCGTATTCTTTTTGCGCTATTTTTAAGAACGCCGTGAGCCCTTGCGGGTAGATCTCCAAACCGGATTCGGTGGTTTCGCGTTCTGGAGGTGCGTAGGCGAAGAATATCGGCCGACTCATATCCATTTTCACGCGACGCCGGGTATAGTAGTTAATACCCCAAAAGTCCGGTGCTTTCGCGATACGACTCATCTCTTGCGGGTCAAAGACCGGCAGGAGTCCCAGCCCGCGTACGAACTGCGCCGCTTCCTCCGGATACTTTCCGGTGAGGACGGGAAGAAAAAACCAATCGTGTAGCAACTGGTTCGCGATGAAGGCCGTTTGTATGTCCTCTCCGCTCTCGCTCGCGGCTTCGATCCAGCTGGCTGCGTTGATCAACCCGACCTTTCCGTTCGGTAGCAGCTCGCGGAGGCGCGCGGTCGCCTGGGCGTGCGCGCGAAGCAGGTGATGGGCGACAAGGAAGGCCGTTTTGAGGTTTTGCTCACCGGGGGTGTACTCTCCCTTTCCGTAAGCGATGAAGGAGAAGCGCATCGGTTCGTTAAGGGTTATCCAGTATGTGACACGATCACCGAGCGTACGAAACATCAACGCCGCGTAATCGCCGAAGTACCGATCGATATCCTCTCCGGCCCAGCCGCCAATCCTCTCTTGTAAGGCGAGGGGGAGATCCCCGTGATAGAGGGTGACGAACGGTGTGATTTGGTTTTCGAGCAAGCGGTCGACCCATCTTTGATAAAAATCCATCCCCGGCGTATTGACGGGTCCCCTTCCTTCGGGTAAAACCCTGGGCCAAGAGATCGAGAATCGATAGGCGTTGACTCCCAGTTCTTTCATCAACGCCAAATCCTCTTCGAAGCGATGGTAATGGTCGCAGGCGATATCTCCGGTGTGTCCGTCGGCGATACGTCCGGGTTGGCGAGAAAAGGAGGTCCAAATGGAAGGGCCTTTGCCGTCCTCAGCGTCGGCGCCCTCTACCTGATAGGCCGCCGTCGCTGTTCCCCAAAAGAACTCTTTTGGAAACCCCTTTGGCACGTTAACGCCCCCTCAGGCACTGTTGGCGGCATCTTTCAAGAAAAATTGCATCTCTACGATTACCCCTTTTCCAACCTCGGAGACGATGACCATCTTATCGGAGTAGCGGTGCATGTTGGATATACCCATTCCAGCCCCGAAGCCCATCTCGCGAATTTGATCAGTCGCCGTCGAATACCCTTCCTGCATCGCTTTGTCCAAGTCCTCGATGCCTTTCCCGTGGTCCTCAACTCGAACGCGTATGTACTCCGGGTAGAGGAAGCAATAGATGTTTCCGGAGCTCCCCGAATGGATCACCACGTTGGTTTCCGCCTCATAAGAGGCGATAGCGACTTTGCGTGCGATCTCTTCTTCGATGCCCCTGCCCTTCAGGAAATCCTTCAACCTGGCGGCGCCGACTCCGGATAGGCTGACTTCGACGTAATCGATCGAAAAGGCGAAGTCCGCGCCCAACTTGTTGATCTCCTCTCCCGTGATCAACGAACGGTTCAGCGCCTCTCCGTCGATGACATCCTGACGTCTTTTATCCCGGACATAGAGCAGGCGAAACTCTTCCAAAATCCCGCGCAATATGTCCTCTTTCGTGATAATGCCCACCAATCGTTTTTGGTCGTCCACAACGGGGAATCGACCAAAACCCGTTCTGGTAAACTTGTCGAATATCTGCGGCAGAGTCTCGTCAGGACTCACCACGACCAGGTTTTTCGTCATGATTTTGTAAATCGGGTCATGAATCCGATGCCGTTCCAACGCTTTGATGATGTCTTCGATACTGACCAACCCCACCAGGATGTCGTTTTCGACGACCGGCAGACCGGATATCTTTTTTAATCGCATCAACTCCTTCGCCTGTTCCATCGTACGGTCGGGGCTGATCGAAATGACATTCGGGACCATCAGGTCTTTGGCCGCTAAATCCTTAAACAGCATTTGCATCTGGTCTATCAGTTTATCGACTGTCGGTTTCATAGGCCCCCCTTTTAACTAGAACGCGCGAATATCCTTGAGGTTGTGCGCATACAGCACCCCACAGGCGGTGTACATCGGTAACGGAGAGTGTAGAAGAGGAATGCCGAACATCTTGGCCGCCTGTATCGTCTCCGCCGGTATCTGCTTCTTTCTGACGATCACGACCGTCGCTATGCCGACGATACTGGCCGTTCGCACCACTTGAGGCGTGTTCAACCCGGTGATTAGCAACATACCCGGTTTCGCAAAGGCTAAAACGTCGCTCATCATATCGGCCGCTCCGGCTCGATCGATCTCGAGATCATTCAACTTTTCTTCTCCGGAGTAAACCTTTGCCTCTAATATTTTCGAAATATCGATGAGTTTCATCTCAATCACACTCCCTCTGGAGAAGCTCCAACAATCTCCCCGCGTATTTATATTTCATATATGCGGTGAATGTCCAAGGACACCGTTCCTTGAAGATCGCCCCCACCGCCAACGCGTACTGTTGAATCTCCCATTGCGCGTGCTCGTCGGCGCGCAGGGAGAGAAAGTTCATCAACGACCGCGCGTTGACCGTCCAATACCACAGCGTATAAAGGTTTAATGGCAACACGATCCTGGCGAGTTCTCGGGCAACCCCCGAAGACAACAACTCCCGGTATCGCTCATAGGTTTGTCGGCTGTGCTCCGCCACGACCTCCCTCAGAAGGCGATCTTTCTCTGGTGCGTCTTCCACCACGCTCGCCTGACGGTTGACGGCATCCTGACTCCTACTGGTCTGCGGGATATAGAACTCCTCCGACATTTCACTGTACCGAGCGCTGATTTCGTTAAAACTGCCGATTCGGTGGCGAAACCATTGCCTGGCCACAAAGAGCGGCGCTTTTATCCGAAACGTGAAGACGATGTGCTCAAACGGACTCTCGTGCCCGTTCTCCACCAAAAAATCGATCAAAGAACGATCGCGATCGACACTTTTCAACCCTTGTTGGTAAGAGACCCGCGCGGCTTCTACCGCGCGACTGTCGTTTCCGAGAAGATCGACCTCCTGAACGTACCCTTTGTCCAAAACGAGGTGAACCAAACGATCGTTTTTCGTATCGCTCATCCTTTCGGCACCCGTCGCGGCGCGTACCCGGACAGGGTAACCCGTGCTCTCATTCCAAAGTCCGCTTATCAATCTATTCTACCAAAAAAACAGCCGGAAAGTTCAGAAACGGTTATTGTGTTCTCTGTTTTGGAGCATCGAGTTTTTTACTAGACAAGTTACACTTCTTGAAAGGCAAGATTCTCTAAGGCCGCCGCTCCGAACAGCTTGAGGTTTCGGTTTTGGTTCCATCGTTCCTTAGGAGGCCATCCTGTTTTCTTCCGTTT
Organism: Thermotogota bacterium ADurb.Bin062; assembly: GCA_002071085.1. Lineage (GTDB taxonomy): Bacteria > Thermotogota > Thermotogae > MWEM01 > MWEM01 > MWEM01. The sequence continues at coordinate 38,402 of MWEM01000005.1, forward strand.
TTTTCGTCTCTTTTCCATCTTTTTATAACACACACTGGACGCCGTGTGTGTCAAGCTACGGGGTGTAATTAAGAAACAAGGCCAGAATCGATCGCACGGTTTTTTGGCCATATAGTCATCGCGGCGTAAGCGCCCCTTCTTTTCGCGACGGCGCGATACGCTTCTATGCGAGCTGATCGCGGCGTAAAAAAAAGGCGGATCACGGGGGCGTAAAAACCATTTACCCCGCGATAACCCCCACGGTCATCGCGGCGTCAGCGCCCCTTCTTTTCGCGACGGCGCGATACGCTTCTATGCGAGCTGATCGCGGCGTAAAAAAAAGGCGGATCACGGGGGCGTAAAAACCATTTACCCCGCGATAACCCCCACGGTCATCGCGGCGTCAGCGCACCTTTTTTTTCGCGATGGCGCGATGCGCTTTCGTAAGGCCATCGCAGTGTAAGCGTTTAAGGGCCTCGAGAGCTTACTGAAAAGCGAAAAAACATGCCGAATTAAAGTTCTGCGTTCCCAATTTGGTGTACCCCGAGATTATACCCACACTGGATGTCCGCAAAGATGAGTGGTGTGTTATAATCCGGTTGACCGAAAGACAACTAAAAAAGGGAGTGGATTGCGGATGAAAAGAGTGTTGGTCGCGTTGTGTTTAATCTTCAGTTTGTGTGTTCTTGGATTTTCAGATAACCTACTCGGTCTGAGGACCGTAGAGGCGACGACGACAGAAGCTGCCACCGAGAAGACCGAAACGGGGAAACTGTCCCTCAAGACGATAGACCCATTACGGGCCTCTTTTCAGGCCGGATGGAAGGCACCCAGCCTCCCGGGTTGGAAGGAAGCCGTTGTGGGCGGGTACACGCTCAAACTCCCTGCCGGCTTTTCTTTGAACGCCTCCAAGAGCGGCTCGAATTTCGACGCGGAGATCGTAGACAGTTCGGGACAATTATTCGCCCGTCTCTTCGTTTATCAATTGGATGCCTATAAGCTGGATGAACTGCTCGTAGATCTGACAACCTCTCTGTATGGCGTTCGTACGAGTGGAAGCAAGTCTTTCGAAGAGTATTCCGACCTCCAGAACGGCCGAACCGCATACCTGACGAAGCTGACTCTTTCGGACCAGCTCTTTGCGCTCCCGGTTCTGTTGCTCTATCAAAAAGGCGCCCAACAGACGGATGTGAAAAGCGGAACGGTCGTGATGCTGATCGTGGAGCCGGGTTTGTATCAGGCTCCGGAAAAGCAAGACCTTTTGGCCGCTTGGATAGAGGGGATCGGCGGCTCGTTGATCGGGTCCTACGCGCCCGCCTCTTCCGCTAAAACAACAGAACCTGTCACGATCCCAGTTAAAGAGACTCCGAAAACAACCGGACTGCCTGCGGGCAAAGACTTCGGCGCGCTCCTGATCCAAAGGCTGTCTGCGGAGGAGTGGCTGGATAGCCCAAAAAGAGGTTGGAAGACCGCCTACGGAGATTCTTTTTATGTTTTCTACCCCGCGGAGCTCAAACCCGATTACTTCTATGCGGACCAATTAGAGGGCTTCGACTTCGTTTCAACCGATATGACCGTCGCCAAACTTTTCGTGGGGTATATCGACGAGGAGCTCCTCTGCGATGAGCTGTATCAAGACCTCCTCTCATCCTATCTCGGGGGGTTGGGCAACTACAATTTGATCAAAAAAACTCCCTATTTGGATTTGCAATTGGGATTCGTCAAAACTTACGAACTGTCTTTTTCCGATATGCGCGCTTGGATTATGCTCTTCTCGGAATCCATTATCGAGGATGTTTTTCAAGGAGAGTACATCGTTTTCATCGGGATCGCGCCGACACGAGAAACCGAAACGTGGAAGGACATCTATCTAGATATGATTATGTCGGTCTCTTTTTTAAATTGATCGCTGGAATTGGGAGACGGTTCCATAGAGGACAGCAATAGGAAAATCTTCGCAATTCAAAGAGCTTTGACAGACTGGTATCGCGCCCACAGGAGAGACTTGCCCTGGAGACGGACGAACGACCCGTACGCGATATTGGTGTCCGAGTTGATGTTGCAACAAACCGGAGTCGAGACGGCGATTCGATATTATGAACCGTTCTTGCTCCGTTTTCCGACAGCGCGCGCTTTGGCGCGCGCCGAAACCGAAGAAGTGCTGAAAAGTTGGGAAGGGCTGGGATACTACGCCCGGGCGAAAAATCTGCGACGCACTTGCCAGATAATCGTCGAACGCTATGGGGGGAGGATACCCGAAGACTATGCCGCATTGCTCAAGCTGCCCGGTATCGGCGCCTACTCGGCAGGCGCTTTACTCAGCATAATCTACGAAAGGCCATTCCCCAGCGTAGACGGTAACGTTCATCGAGTTTTTTCTCGGGCTTATGCGCTTGACGATGTTGCGAATGCGCGTGATGAGAAAAGGCGAACGCATAACCTCGCTCGCGACTATATTCAGATCGCCTTTCAGGGAGGTCTTTCGCCTTCCGACTTCAATCAGGCTTATATAGAACTGGGCGCCTTAGTCTGTAGTCCAAAGAAGCCTTTGTGCGACAAGTGCCCGATCGCAGGGGATTGTGTCGCTCTCCAAGCGGGTCTGCAGCGTGTTCGGCCATTGAAGGAAAAGAGTAGAGCCTTGGAAACAAAAGAGATGGAAGTGGGCATCATTTGGAGTAACCAACGGCTGATGCTGGAAAGGAGAGATGAAACGGGGCTGCTCAAGGGCTTTTGGGGCTTACCAACGACAGAAGCCTTTCTGGGGGCCGAGCCCGGCCAATCCCTCGTGCGTTACCTAGCCACGCGCTATGATTTGGAGACGATTTACCCGAGGGAGCTGTTCGTAGAGCAGCACGTCTTCACACATCAACGCTGGCGGATGCGGGTTTTTCACGCTTTTTGTGAATTATCCTGCTCCGACGAGCACGATCCCGAACGCTCGTTTGCATTTTTCGACTCTCGGGAGATCGAGGCGCTCGCGATCCCAAAGGCCTTTCGAAAGGTTCTGGCTCGATACGCCGAACGCCCACTTCACGTCGTGGCCGCCATCATCAAAGACGAAACGGGACGGGTATTTACCGCGAAACGAAAGCCTGGCGGTTATTTTGGGGATTACTGGGAGTTTCCCGGCGGGAAGGTCGAGCCGGGAGAGACGGAGGAAGCGGCGCTCAAGCGCGAGATACAAGAAGAGCTCTCGATCGTCGTGGAGCCCACGCGATTCCTCCAAAGAAACGGGTATTCCTATCCGTTCGGTCAACTGCAGATCTCCTTTTATGAATGTGAGAGAAAAGGCGGGACGATCCGCCTCACGGAACACCGGGAGGGTCGCTGGCTGAAACCCGAACAGATGAAGCCCCAAGAATTCCCACCGGCCGACGCGATGATCATAGAAGCCTTGCAAAGGGCGTTGGGGAAATAAAAGGCGTGGGTCAAGCTATGGAGTGTTATCAAGAAACAAGACGAGAATCGATGGCACGATTTTTAGTCCAGGTAGTCATCGCGGCGTAGAAAGAAGGGACTAAAGGCGGATCGCGGGGTCGTAAAAACCACTTACCCCGCGATAACCTCACACGGTCATCGCGACGTAAACGTCCCTTCTTTTCGCGACGGCGCGTAAAAAAGAGGGTTCGCACAGAGGGCACAGAGAACACAGAGAACACAGAGAGAAGATTCTTGGGAAGGCCCTGGGAACGCCAAACTTTAGTTTGGCATGGTTTTTTAACTGGGAGCGTTCCAGTGCGCAGCATCGCGGGGGCGTGAAAACCACTACCCCGCGATAACTCCACACGGTCATCGCGGCGTAAGCGTCCCTTCTTTTCGCGACGGCGCGAAAAAAGAGGGTTCGCACAGAGAACACAGAGAGAAGATTCTTGGGAACGCCCTGGGAACGCTAAACTTTAGTTCGGCATGGTTTAATCTCTTTATCTGGGAGTGTTCTAGTGCGCAGCATCGCGGGGGCGTAAAAACCACTTAACCAGCGATGAACCTCTTTGTTATGTCACCTTATAACTTGATCCACACAGATAAAAGACTTCTTGCGGATATTTTTAGAAGTTTAGAAAATATACAAATAAAATAGAAAAGGAGAGATCGTCTTTCTTGCCTCTGGCGTGAGAAAACGATAACGGCTTAACGATGAGACTGTTCAATATCTTCAAACAAGATCTATCCGCCCAGGAAGTAGCCGAGGTACGCAGGGAGGTTCTGGCCATCGCCTTGCCCGCTATGGGTGAAAACGCGTTACAGATGGTTTTAGGACTGGTCGACACGGCGTTTTTGGGGTACTTGAACTGGCAGGCAATGGCGGCCGCGGGTTTAGCCAACCAGGTCTTTTTCATATTCCAAGCGTTCCTCGTCGCAATCGCGACAGGAAGTTCGGTTTTAGTTGCGAACGCCGTGGGAGCGAAGAACCAGAACGCCATCCGTTCCGCGACCTGGAACGCTATCTATCTAGCGTTGATCTTAGGTTTGGTGATCACATGCTTTTCGCTGATCTCTTCCGGTTTGGTTTTTTTAGGAGGGGCCGGCGCCTCGGCCGAGGTGCGCGGGATGGCCGCTTCCTACTTGCAGATCAACCTGCTCGGAGGGGTCGTCTTGTCCCTGATGTTCGTCCTGTCCGCTCTTCTGCGCGGATCCGGAGACACGAGAAGCCCGCTGTATGCGTCTATTCTCGCGAACTCCCTGAACGCGCTCTTGGACTACATCCTCATCTTCGGGAAAATGGGAATGCCCAAGATGGGGATCGAGGGCGCGGCTTTGGCGACCGTTATCTCTCGCGCGGTGGGCTTAGTGATCCTCGGGGTCATCCTCTTCCGATCGCCGCGGTTCCAGTTGCGTGTCAAAGAAAATCGCCGCTTTAGCTCGAAAAGAACGAAAGAGATCTTACGCGTCGGGTTGCCCACGAGTATGGAAAATTTCTTTTTTTCGCTTGGGATGCTCGTTTTCGCGAACATCTTGTTGATCGCGGGAGATCAAGCTTACGCAGCGCACCGCGTGGGCATCAACATCGAATCCATTTCCTTTATGCCGGGGTTTGGCGTTTCGGTGGCCTTAACGGCCTTAGCCGGCCAGTACAACGGTCGGGACGATCTCCGTATGGTTCGCGGCATCGTGAAACAAGGGTGGATCATCGCATGCGCGTTTATGGTTTGCGCCGGTATCTTCATTTCGCTGTTCCCGGAGTTCTTGATCCGTATTTTCACTGCAGATAAAGATATCATCGATATGGCGGCGGTTCCCGTACGGATCATCGGACTCGTGCAATTCTTTTTGGCTACGGACTCCGCGATCACCGGTAGCTTGCGCGGAGTGGGAGAAACGAAGCTCCCGTTCTTCATCTCTTTGACCGCCGTCTGGGGTTTACGTTTGCCGATCGGTTTCATCTTGGTCAAGTTTTTCAATCTCGGGTTGCTGGGCGCGTGGATAGGGATGATGACCGACTTCATCACGCGCTCTATCCTCAAGTTGACCGTATACGCGAGCGGGAGATGGATCAAAACCGCAGAAAAGACGAGAAGGGCCGTCGGTATCGAAAAGGAACGGCGATTGACCGATCAGACCACCTGAGGGAGCGCCCTCATCCGTGAAACGGGCCATTCGAAAAAGGGCTACCCTTTTTCTCGATTTCCGGTTGTAAAGAATTTTCCTTTTTTTGGTATAATAAGCCTTGGTTCACGGGAGGTAGAGACCATGCTTTTTATTGTCCTTGCGGCGGGATTCGGAAAACGGATGAAGTCGAACCGCCCGAAGGTATTACATAAGCTCGTTGGAAAACCCATATTGGGATGGGTCTTGTGTGCTTGCCAGAAGGCCTTTGATCCAGGGCAACCGAATCGTCTCGCCGTGGTCATCCATCCGGATATGCAAGAAGCGGTCGATTATATCGAAGGCTGGAAGAAAGAAGCCGGTTTAGAGAACGTGGAGATCTGTTTTCAAAGGGAACGTTTGGGTTCCGGACACGCCGTTTTGATGGCCAAGGAAGCGATCGACCGATGTGAGAAGGGAGAGTCGGTGGCCATTCTTTCCGGAGACGTGCCTTTCGTTCGCCCTGAGACGGTTCGAGAGTTGGCCCTATGCGCAAAAGAGCTCAGCGGGGCCGTGTTGACGGTGGACAACCCGAACCCTCACGGATACGGCCGCATCTTTCGAGACCCCCAGGGACACGTCGAACGAATCGTGGAAGAGAAGGATCTATCGCCCGAGCAGCGTTCTATCAGAGAAGTGAACGCCGGGGTCTATGTGTTTGAGGCGCGCGCCCTTTCTTGGGCATTGGACAGACTGGATAACCACAACGCGCAAGGAGAATACTACTTGCCGCAAACCGTAGAGATCCTTGTAAGGAACCGCGGAAAAGTTGCGGCTTTAACCATAAACGACCCGGTCGAGGTGAGCGGCGTAAACGACCGATGTCAGCTCGTGACTTTGGACAGACTGATGCGCCTTCGTATCAACCATCGTTGGTTGGCGGAAGGGGTAACAGTCATCGATCCGGAAAACACGACGATAGAATCGGACGTCCAGATCGGTATGGATACGATCATACAACCGTATTGCTTCATCGCGGGCAAGACGGTGATCGGAAAAGACTGCGTCATCGGCCCCTTCAGCCAGATTACGGACTGCTCGATCGGTGACGGATGCGAAATCGACCGGTCCCATATGCGTGGGGCAAAGGTATCCAAGCGGGTGCGCATCGGCCCTTTCGCGAGGATACGGGAAGGAACGGAGCTCTCCGAAGGGGTCAGCATAGGGGACTTCGTCGAGCTGAAAAAGACGTCGATGGGCGTTGGGTCGAAAGCGCACCATCTGAGCTATTTAGGGGACGCGACGATCGGAGAGAACGTGAATATCGGCGCGGGTACCATCACTTGCAACTACGACGGGTATCATAAATACCCGACGCAAATCGGGAACAACGCCTTCATCGGCAGCAATACCGCCCTCGTCGCCCCGGTTTCGATCGGAGAGGGCGCCATCGTGGGCGCCGGCTCCGTGATCGTCGAAAACGTCGAGAAGGACGCATTAGCGCTGGCCCGAGGACAACAGATACAGAAACCTGGAAGAGCCGCCGTCATAAGGGAGAGGAACAAGAAACGACCGTGAAGCGGCTGATGACAAAGAGTCTTTTTTTCTGGAAGGGGTTCGAGGGGTATGCCTTATAATCGTCCCGAAATGAAAGTTTTCGCCGGATCGTCAAACCCGGAGCTCGCTCAGAAGATGGCGGACTACATGTCTGTCAAATTGGGCGAGATCGATATCGGAAAGTTCGCCGACGGAGAGGTGAACATCAAGATCGGGGAGACCGTTCGCGGTCACGACGTTTTTATCATACAGTCCACCTGCACTCCCGTGAATGACAACCTGATGGAGCTTTTGGTGATGATCGACGCCTTTTGTCGCGCCTCGGCCAATTCGGTGTCGATTATCATGCCCTATTACGGGTACGCGCGTCAGGATCGAAAAGCCAGAGGACGCGACCCGATCAGCGCCAAATTGGTGGCCAACCTAATCACCGTCGCAGGGGCCAAGAGGGTCGTGACGGTCGACTTGCATGCGGATCAAATCCAGGGGTTTTTCGATATCCCGCTGGACAATCTCCGCTCTTTCCCGGTTTTCTGCAACTATTTCACCGAAGAAGACTCTTTCAACCCCGAGGACTACGTGACCGTATCTCCCGACGTCGGGGGTGTTAAGCGAGTCAGAAGATTCGCGGAGAAGATGAAGACGTCGCTGGCCATTCTCGACAAACGCCGCCCACGCGACAATGTGGCCGAGATCGTCAATGTCGTGGGTGACGTAAAGGGGAAGAAGGTCATCTTATTCGACGATATGATCGATACGGGGCGTTCTCTCGTAGGGGCGGCTGAAACCTTGCTGAATGTGGGCGCAGTGAGCGTTCAGGCCTGCGCCGCGCACGGTTTGCTATCGGGAAACGCCGCGGAATTGCTCCAAAATTCTTTAATCGACCGGATTCTGCTGACGAACACCATACCGCATCGCTCCTTGCCCGACAAGTTTAAGATCCTCGACATCTCTCATTTGTTGGGTGAAGCCGTGATTCGAGTACGGAAAAACCTTTCGGTCAGCATTCTTTTCAGGTAAACGAGAACAATAGCGTTTCTAGATAAACGAGGAGGAGTACCATGGCAAAGCAAGCACTACAAGTAGCAGAAAGGACCCGATTAAAAACATCCGGCTCCCGGAAATTGAGGGCGCGTAAGGTTCTCCCGGGAACAGCCTATGGCCCGGACTTTGGCCCGTTGAACATCGAGGTGGGCAGAGAAGAGTTCATGATTATGATCCAAAAGGTCTCGACCACCACCTCTATTGACCTGAAAATTGCCAAGTCCGATGGGAGCTCAATGGTGAAAAGGGCCTATTTGAAACAAGTTCAGCGACATAAGGTCACAGATTTCCCGATCCATTTCGACTTTTTCGTGCCCTCGGAAGGCCACGTGATGCGGATCGAGGTGCCGATCGAATACCAGAACACGCCCAAAGGCGTTGACCAAGGAGGGCGTGTCGATACCTTCCACGAATCGGTCGAGGTGGAAGCGCTTCCGAAAGACATTCCGGAAATGGTCTCGGTGGATATCGCCAATCTCGATCTGGGCGATTTCTTGAAGGTGAAGGATCTCCACCTACCGCCCGGGGTCAAACCGCTCCTGGACCCCGAAGAGATCCTCTTGGCCGTCACGATGCCGAAGGAAGAGGTAGAAGAAGAGCCCGCCGGTGAGGAAGAGGTCACCCAGCCAGAAGTGATTAGGGAAAAGAAAGAAGAGAAATAAGCGCTTGACAGAGTCGGATAATACCGAAGGAGACACGGAGATGGTGTTCTTCGGTCTTGGGAATCCCGGAACCGAGTATCATGATTCCAAACACAATCTCGGGTTTCAAGTGATCGACCATTTCGTGACCACACACCGGAAAGAGATTTTGGAGTCGCGGTTCCTTCCGACGTTATACCAGTATTGGAGTTGCCGGAATCGATTTGGTCAAGCCTATCTACTGATCAAACCGCTCACCTTCATGAACCGTAGCGGAGAGGCCTACCGCCACGCTCAGGGACATTTCGGCTACTCCGATGGCGAAAGCGTCATCATCTATGATGATGTAGCCTTACCGCTGGGCGCGGTGCGGATACGGGCGAAAGGGTCCGATGGGGGCCACAAGGGTATACGATCGATTTTGTCCGTCACCGGGAGCGATGAAATCGCGAGGATACGGATAGGGATCGGCCCCAAACCCCCAGCGATGGACCTGTCGGACTACGTGTTGCGCCCCTTGAAAATTACGGAGCGGTCGATCATCAACGAAACGATCGACACCGTGGCCGACGCGATAGAACGACTGACCTATGAACGAGTGGAGACTGTGATGAACCAGATCAATCGATTTTCGAGGGAGAAATATGGATCGTTGTGACTACTGCGGGACGGATGAACAGGTGACCGTCTACGCGTTGGATTCCGAATACTACGGGAAGACGGTGCGTCTTTGTCCCTCGTGCTTGAGGAATAAAATTACGACTTCATTCCGCCCGATCGACAAACTAAAGCTCGACGATATGATCCGGTCTTTTCTTTTGGTAAACGATTCTCCGTATTCGAACGCGGAGTTGAAGAGGGATGAGAATTGCTCTTTTTTCCTGTATCCATATCTGATCGGCTTCGAGCTCTTCGAAAGGGAAGTCGAGGCGCCCGTTTTTGAGTCGTGGAGTCGAGAGGTCTATCGACGTTGGGTTCATTTCTTGACGACCGTTCAACGATTGGAGAACAAAAGGCGTAAAAAAGGTCCTTAACCCGGAGGTTGCGCGTTTTCGGCGGCGCGCGCGTGAGGTCATCCTCAGCGATCACACCGAAAGGTCGTTCGCTTCTTCTCCGACGGGCGGCGACTCAGTGATTGGAGATCCGTTTCGACCGATAGAGGAGTTTTAAGAAAAAAACTATACTGGAGGTGTCTACTTTGAAAAAAAGAGGATTAGGGGTTCTGATTGCAGTTTTGGCGTTGGTCTTCGTGATCAGTTCTTGTGTGTTGTTTAAGGGTACGCCGGTGGGAAAGAAATGGAAGGGGACCGTCAACCTGACGACCGCCGCCGGCCAGGTGGCTGCGGGTCCCTACAATGTGAGCATTACGCTAGAATTTGAATGGCTCTTCGGGAACTCAAAAATCATCGGTGGCCAGGTCACCCTTACCCCAGCATTAGCCGCAGGGAAGCGGGCCGGAGCGGAGCCATACAAGTTTAACATCACCGGCGGGGAATACGCCGAAGCGGATACGACTCTGAGCTTCAAAGCCAAAGAGGTCGATACAAAGGATATCTTGGATTTCACCGGCAAGGTGGTGGAAAAAGCCATTTCCAACGGGGTCATCACTTTTGGCGTTTTGACGGTAGGTAGTTTTGCAATATCCGAGCAAACGTCCTAAGCCCGAAGGTTTTTTAACCTACGTCGCTTAGCCATCATACTATGGTATAATAGTTCCGAACCGTAAACTGATGTTTCCTATCGTTTGCGTTTTCCGATCCACCAGTCAAAGGAGGAACGAACTATGGAAGTGTTGAAGGTTAGCTCCAATTCCAATCCAAACAAGGTCGCCGGAGCGATCGCGGGCGAGCTCAGTAAGAACCAATGCGTCGAGCTGCAGGCGATCGGAGCCGGGGCGGTGAATCAATCGGTCAAGGCGGTGGCGATCGCGAGACGGTTTTTGGACGAACAGCAAAAAGACCTCTATATGGTTCCCAGCTTTGAGGACGTCAATATCGACGGAGAAACCAGAACGGCCATCTCGGTCAAAGTGACAGCGGTAGAGAAACCAAAAGTTGATGAATGAGGGATTTCTACACTCCTTCAGAAGAAGAGTTAAACCAGATTGCGATAGCGTGTAGTGAAGATGAACGCCTCAGAGAAATCCTGGGGCGTATTTTGTCGTTTTCCGAAGAAGAACGGGAGAGCTTTCGTCAAAAGATGACCCTGTTTTTTATCGGGGCTGAAACGGACGAAGATATCAAGGCCAAACGCGTCTTCTCGGTTTTAATAGAAAGAGTTTACGCGGAGAAAATCGGAAAAAAGGTGGCGTTGAATGAACTTACTACAAGTTGAAGAGAGTATGGCTGCGGGAGGCCAAGCGGTCATAGAGGGCGTGTTGATGCGCGCGAAAAAAACCGCGATCGCCGTTCGTCAACCGGACCGGAAAATCGTCACCCGTGAATATGACAAACCGATGTTGATCAAACGGTTTCCGGTTTTAGGGACCCCGTTTATACGTGGCGTTTGCGTACTATGGGATTCGATGTATATGGGTATCGTAGCCTTGAGTTGGTCGGCGGAGGTCTCCTCACAGGATACGGGAGAAGAGCTGAAAAAGAAGGATATCGTGGGCGCGATCCTCTTCGCCCTAGCGCTGGCAATCGGACTATTCGTACTGGCGCCCTTCCTCGTGGCCCAGCTGATACCGGCGATTAAAGAGGACCCAGTCTCTTTCGCCCTATTTGAGGGGATCATAAGGGTGGCCATTCTCGTTTTATATATTTGGGCGGTATCCCGTTCCAAAGATGTGAAACGGGTTTTCGAATACCACGGCGCCGAACATAAAACCGTTCATGCCTATGAGGCCGGCGTCGAGCTGACGGTGAATGAGGTCCGCAAGTATTCGCGGATACACCCGCGGTGCGGAACGAGCTTCCTTTTTATTACGATGATCGCCGCGATCATCGTTTTAATCATCGCAAACTCCATTTGGCAGGTCGGGTTCTGGCAGAAACTCCTCATCCGGATTCTCTTCATTCCTGTCATCGCCTCCATCTCTTACGAATTTTTACGCTTCACGGCCAAACACCTCGATAACCCTCTCTTTCGGGCGTTGGCTTGGCCTGGGATGCTCCTGCAGCGGCTGACGACAGCCGAGCCGGACGATGACCAGCTCGAAGTGGCGATTGTTTCTTTGAAAAGCGCGGTGGGCGCTCTAGAGACGGAGGTGTAGTGAATGCTGGCCCTGCATTTGTTTTTAGCGCATACGGTGGCCGACTACTCTTTCACGAACCCGATGAAGCTGTACGGAGAAGGTTCCTCGTGGGCCATTCTCAAGCACGCCGCTTGGTTCGCCGTGGTGTTCCTCGCTTTCACCTTCGACACCGTGTTTTCTTCCGGTTATGGGATCACCCTATTCTTCGGTTCTTTGGTTTTGCACGGATTGATCGATTGCCTTCGGTTCAAAAACAAAAAGGTATGGTGGGTAGAGACCGTTTCTTGGCTTTCTTTCCTCGCGATTGGTATATTCAGCTCCGTTTTTTTTACAGGCTCCTATATCACTCCCGCCTTCGCGATGTACCTGGTCGGTATGGTCTCGGTCTCCGTCATCCCCACTCAAATCTTCCGCATGATCGGATGGATTCCGAAGATGGAGAACGAGTCGGATGGGATTTCCGAACGTCTGGCCATCTTCATTTTCTTATTGGCTCTGAACTGGCCGTTGGCTTTGGCTTCGATCGGGTGCGGCCTGTCGTACCGCTTGATTTTTAGAAAAATGACCCCCCCGCTCTGGTGGGTCAGCCCCACGCTGGGAATCGCCGTTTCTCTTCTTTTCCGGTGGGTAATCTATAGATCCTTTTCATTCTGAAGACTTTCTAATTTCGGTCGTATCCGGAGGGGTTCTGATTTTCTTGTGACCATGTTATAATTATCCGGCGAGTCTAGGATGGGAGATTACCTCGGAGGAGATACGGGTGAAAAAACTAAGCCTATACATATTCTTTCTTTCGTTTTTCGTTATCGCCTGGGGTATAAGCTTTGACGAATCCCTCGAGCGATTCGAAGGGTGGATTGCTCTACCTCTCGATCAATCCAACCAGATCTTCGAAGCGATAAACGATATCTCCGTTTACCGTAAATACCGCTTGGCCATGATCGGCCCCATTCGCGACGATGAGCGTTTCTATGACGTCAACAAGCTTCTGGAACTCGTTTTCGACAGCATCAAGACCGGAGAAATCAACGAGGACTTATCCCTATCGGCTTACTTGGCCTATTTATCCGCGCACCTGTTCAACCGAGACCTCACCGTTGGAGGTTTGAACAGTTTCGCCCCGTACTATACGACCTATAACCAAGCGAACAACCATTTGCGCGATACGGCTATCCAATACTTTTCCCATTGGATAGCGCACGGGGTCGGAATCGTAGCCGCGCCTCCAGATGCGCGTTTTTCGATCGATCCTCCTGCTAAAGCCTTGAAAACGAGGCTACGGTACGCCTTCACCCCAGACGAGACGCTCTTCCCACTCATCGTCTCCGGCTTCACCTCCGAAACAGAAGAGAACTTGAAACAGGCGATAGCGCGGGTAAAAGCGGAAACTGCGAAGACCATATCCGATCAAGACCTCGATCGGCTGATCAAGAGACAGGCGCAAACGGTAGGCGCCCCGATCTATACGACCTTGCTACCCGACCAAACGAAACTCGCGAAAGACTTCGTGGATAGGGCTCCTAAAGCCGTGAACCTTTGGGCATACCGGTTTTTGGCCTACGGTTTGGTCCTCCTCGCCGTGATCTTCCTCAAGAAATGGCGCGCATTGATCTTGACGCTCCTCATTCTCTTCGAAGCCTTCGTGCAATACCATACTCAAGGTTACCTTTTCTCCGATTCCGAAGCCTTCGTTTATGGACTCCTCACCTTTTCTCTTCTGGGGTTCTCCTTGCTGGTTTGGCTGTCCAGAGTCTCCAACAAAAAGAGACGTGGGGCTTATGAATGGACGCACCTTTGGATGTATTTGGCGATAGGGGCTCTGTGGTTTTTTCCCTACTGGGTTGCACCCGAGGCGCTCAGAATGGACCGCCAAGAGACGTTCTATCAATCCGCCGTTTACGAGGTCTTGAAAGAAGAGTTGTTCGAATGGAAGCGCGGTCTTTACGAGGAAGCCTTCAACGAATACCTGATCAGTCGAGAAGCCACTCCCCGGTTTACGGAGATCCTGCGCGGGCGCTTGAATAAGGCGATGCCGTTTTCTGGGATAAAGCTCAGAGAGGAGACGGAATCCTATCTTTTGAGCAAGTGGAAATCCGCGCGCTTTCTCCCTTTGGAGACCTCCGTGATGCAAGCCTATTCCGAAGCGTCCCGATCCGATTTTAGAAGCCCGAACTTCTACCTCTTCCAATCGGTCGAAGGGAGTTTCGCGTTGCTGCTCATTACCCTGGCAACGGCTACCTTAGTTCTTTTACGTTCCAAGCGTCGCGTTGTTTTGGCCATCTACGCCTGCTCGTGGATTCCCTTTTTTGCGATGCTTTTCAGAAGCGATATCCATCTACTCGTCGAAAAGGGGTACCCGGTGCTCCCCCTCACAGAAAACCATCCCGGAATGTTCGTATTAGTTCTTGCCATAACGTGCTTTTTGTTCTCTATCTACCTTAGCTGGAAAACATATCAAAAGGAGGGAAAGAAACAATGAAAAGACTGTTTGTGCTCGCGCTGGTTCTTCTCGTCTCAACCGTGTTTTTTGGGAACTTCATCGTCACCATGGTCACCGATACCGGGGGTCTAGGAGACCAATCCTTTAACGACGGTACTTGGTCCGGTATTAAAGCGGCGGAAAAAGAGTTGGGCATCACTGCGAAGGTGGTTCAGTCTTACGAACAGGCGGACTATGTGCCTAACCTGTCGAATGCGGCGAAAGAGTCCCGGGTTGTCGTCGCCGTCGGCTTCATGATGGAAGACGCTTTGATGCAGGTCGCTCCTCAGTATCCGAACGTGGCTTTCGTCGGTATCGACATCGGTGACATGGGGATACCGAACGTGAAGACCTATACCTTCAAAGAGCAGGAATGCGCCTTTTTAGCCGGATTTTTAGCGGCCGCGATGACCAAAACCGGTGTGGTCGGATACATCGGTGGGATACCGATTCCTCCGGTCCAACGCTTCGAGTGGGGCTATCGGTCGGGAATCCATATGTGGAACAAACTGTTCGATGACGACGTGACCGTTCTCATCGGCTACACCCAGAGCTTCACCGATTCTCAGAAGGGCAAAACGATGACCGAAGCGCAGTATTCTCAAGGCGCGGACATCGTTTTCGCGGCGGCCGGCCTTTGCGGTTTGGGGACTTTTGAAGCGGCGAAGTCCGCCGGAGAAGGGTACTACGCGATCGGCGTGGACGTCGATCAAGACCATTTGGCCCCAGGCCGGATCCTGACCTCTGCGACGAAAGGAGTCGACATGGCCTCTTATTACGCCGTTAAGGACGCGTATGAAGGCTTCTTCGAAGGCGGTCACGAAAACCTCGGCTTTATCGAGGGCGGCGCCAGGTTGAGCGAAATGAAGTACACCCGAAATATCATCCCGAAGTGGATCCTCGTGATGCTGAAAGGTCTAGAAGCTCAGGCCATCGCAGGCGACTTTGTCATACCGGACAGCGAAGCCGCTGTCGAGGCGTTTCTGAAGTAAATTATCCATTACTCATCGGGGGTCCGGACGCGGCGGGTCGCGCACGGACCCCTTATAGAGCGATCGGAGGCAAGATGCCATTTCATATCCCAGAACCTTCTGAATATCCTCATTACGCGGTCGTGATGAAAGGGATCGTGAAGCAGTTCCCGACGGTTCTCGCGAACGATCATGTGGACTTGTACGTGCGAGCGGGAGAGATACACGCGATCGTCGGAGAAAATGGGGCCGGCAAATCCACGTTGATGAACTTGCTCTACGGCCTCTACACCCCGGATGCGGGGAAGATCCACATAAACGGTAAAGAGACCCTCATCAAGGGGCCAGCGGAGGCAATCAAAGCGGGTATTGGGATGGTTCACCAACATTTTATGCTAGTCGGGCCGCTCACCATAGCCGAAAACATCGTTCTCGGAGAAGAGCCCCTCGACTCATGGAGGTTCTTCGATTTGAAGGCGGCGAAAAAACGCGTGCGCGAGCTGTCCGAAACCTACGGTCTTCACGTTGACGTGGATATGCGCATCGAAGATATTCCAGTGGGAACCCAGCAACGGGTGGAGATCCTGAAAACGCTGTATCGAGGAGCGAATATCCTCATTTTAGACGAGCCGACTGCGGTTCTCACACCGCAAGAGGCGGACGAGTTGTTCGTAGTCTTGCGTAATCTGACTGATAAAGGGAAAACGATCATCTTCATTACCCATAAATTGAACGAAGTTATGGCCATTTCCGATAACGTGACGGTGATGCGGCTCGGAAAGGTAACGGGACGCATCCCAATATCCGAGACCTCTCCGCGTCAGCTCGCCAATATGATGGTCGGGCGCGAGGTCCTGTTGAGAGTCGAAAAGGCGGAGAAAAAGGCCGGAGAAGCCGTCCTCGCCGTCAACGGCCTGCACGTCAAAGACAACCGCGGGTTAGAGGCCGTTAAGGACCTCTCGTTCACCGTTCACCAAGGAGAAATCTTGGGGATAGCGGGTGTAGCGGGCAACGGCCAAACGGAATTGATCGAGGCGATCGCGGGGCTTCGAAAAAAGGAAAAAGGAAAGATCGAGCTTTGCGGTAAGGACATCACCCACTCTTCTCCGCGCGATATCCGAGAACTGGGGCTTTCCCACATTCCGGAGGACCGTTACAAACACGGCCTGGTCAAGGAGTTTCCCGTCTACTATAACATACTTTTGGGGCGCCATTATCTACCCCCTTTCAGTAAAAACGGATTTCTTCGGCACAAACAAGTGTACGAACGCGCGAAGTTCCTGATCAAGCAATTCGACGTCCGCCCGCCCAGTATCCTGATGCTGGCGGAGAACCTTTCCGGAGGGAACCAACAAAAGATGGTCGTCGGCAGGGAAATCGACTATCAGCCCCGGTGTATGTTAGTGGCCCAACCGACGCGAGGTTTAGACATCGGGGCGATCGAATACATCCACCGGACCTTGATCGGGTTACGGGATGCTGGCGTTGGACTGCTACTCGTGTCAATGGAATTGGAAGAGATCTTTTCACTAAGCGATCGAATCTTGATTATGTTCGAAGGGGAGTTTATGGGAGAAGCGAAACCCGGGGAGATCACCTTGGAAGAGATCGGATTGGCGATGGCTGGAACCCCGCTTGCAGAGGTGCGAAAGACGGAAGCCGCGAGCGCGGGAAAAAGTGAAACGACGAGGGTGGAATCGTGACGAGGGACGACGATGAGTAAAGGTTGGCAACGAATTTTCATTCCATTAATGGCGGTCGTGATCGCCCTAGCGATCGCTTCGGTCATCATCCTCTTCATAGCCGAGGTACCCGGCCCGTCGACGGGCAACCTTTGGAACGATTTCTGGAATCAAATAGGTGTCCGGTTTTCATTCTTGGGACGTGCCTTTCAGGCGATGTTCGAGGGCGCTTTCGGAAGCCAATTCGCTTGGATGAATACCGTCATCCGTATGACGCCGCTGATCTTAACGGGTCTCGCGGTGGGTTTCGGGTTTCGCGCCGGCGTCTTCAATATCGGAGCGGAAGGTCAAATGGCGATGGGTGCCTTGATGGCGACGATTGTGGCCGTCAACATCCCAGGCCTCCCGATGTTTGTCGCAATTCCGGTCTGTATGCTCACCGGTATGCTGGCGGGAGGGGTTTGGGCAGGGATCGCGGGGTTTCTGAAGGCGAAAACCGGTGCCCACGAAGTTATCAGCACGATTATGTTAAACTGGATCGCCAGTAACATCACGAATTGGGCGGTTACCGCGCCTTTCGCAACCGGTAGCGGCACGCCGAAAAGCCCCGAAATCGCCGTCGGCGCGAAACTGCCGATCCTCTTCAGCATTGAGGCGACCTTTTTGTCCTACGGAATCATCGTCGCGGTTTTAGTCGCCTTCGTGATGTACATCATCTTGTATAAAACATCTATGGGGTACGAGGTCAAAGCGGTCGGGTTCAATCCCTATGCGGCCGAATACGGGGGTATCCAAGTGTCTAAGAACCTCATTATGACGATGGCGATCAGCGGCGCCCTCGCGGGTCTTGCTGGAACGCTTGAGTCTATGGGACTTTACTATCGGTTTTACGGCACTCTGACCTCCGGAAAAGGCTTTGACGGCATCTCCATCGCCCTAATCGGCCAAAACCACCCGTTAGGCATTATCTTCGCTTCGATGCTCATCTCCGGACTCAGAACTGGCTCGAACCAAATGCAGTTTATCGGGGTACCCAAACACATCGTAACGATCATCCAATCGATCATCATCTTTCTCGTCGCTGCCGAACGTATGGTACGGACGATCATGGGTTGGGATCGAAAGAAGAAGGTGAAGGATGGACTGGCTAAGAGCGCTTCTTGATACCATCACTAATCCGGTGTTTTATCGGTTGACCTTAAGCTCAGCGACTCCCTTGCTTTTTGCCGCTTTAGGCGGATTGTTCAGTGAGAAAACGGGCGTCACCAACATCGCCCTCGAGGGCATTATGCTCCTGGGCGCCTTCTTCGGAATCTTAGGCTCCGCGTTCACCGGCAATCCGTGGATCGGCGTTCTGTTGGCGATGGTCGCGGGCCTTGGGCTCGCGTCATTGCACGCTTGGGCCAGCATCCGTTTCTGCGCTGACCAAATCGTGAGCGCAACAGCCCTCATCCTGCTAGCCCAAGGGTTAACCGGGTTTTTATTGGAGCCGATCTTCGGTCAACCCGGTTCGACCCATATCTTTAACCGGGTTCCGGAGGTCCGATTGACGTTTTTGGGTAAGGACACTTTCTTATACAAGATGATTGGGACGCTGAGTCCTTTCGTCTACATCGCTTTCGCCCTAGTCATCGTGACGTGGATCTTGATCAACAAGACGCGATTGGGATTACGCATGCGGGCGGTGGGCGAAAACCCGGAAGCAGCTGACACTCTGGGGATTAATGTTTTCAAGATACGATATTTCGGCGTTATGATGAGCGGTATACTCGCGGGACTCGGGGGGGCTTTCCTCAGCGTGGGAGAACTGGGCCAATTCAGCGAAAATATGACCGGCGGCAAGGGGTTCATTGCGTTGGCCGCACTGATTCTTGGGAATTGGAGCCCGGTCGGGGCCATGTGGGCCAGTTTGCTCTTCGGAGTCGCCCAAGCGCTCAACGAGCAACTGCAAAGTAACCCGATCCTTTCTATTCCTTCTACTACTAAACCTTTATTCAATCTTCTGCCTTTTGTGATCACACTGATCGTGGTTGGCGGCTTTGTGGGAAGGACCCGCTCTCCGGCTGCCAGCGGCACACCTTATGAAAAACGAGGTTAAAACCCTATAGTAGTGTACCTTTCTTCGAATGTTCCTAAGGCTTTAAAAAACTTAAGGAGGTTGATTGTATGAGAAAACTGGTACTCGGTATTTGTTGCGCGGTATTACTGGTCTCTTTCGCCTTCGCCGCGCCCGTCACAGTTGAGTTTTGGCACGCTATGGGCGGCGGCCACGGAGAAACCTTGGCCGAGATCGTCAAATTGTTCAATCAGCAGAACGCGGATATGCAGATCAACGCCGTCTACATCGGAAACTATAATGCGCTGCAGCAAAAGTTGCTGGCAAGTGTACAGAGCAACACGCTTCCCGGGTTGTCTCAAGCGTACAGCAACTGGACATCGAAGCTCCTTCACAGCAATATCGTACAGGACCTAACGCCTTTCTTGAACGATCCGGAGGTCGGCCTTACGAAGGAAGAATGGGAAGATATTTGGGAACCATTCCAGAAAATGTGCACGTGGGGCGATAAGGTCTATGCCATTCCTTTCAACAAGAGTATCTATGTGTTCTACTACAACACCGATGTTTTTGATATGGAAGGGCTGGATGCGCCGAAAACGATGGAAGACCTGTACGCCATTTGTAGGATGTTGACGGTAGACGAGAACAACGACGGAACCATCGATCGCTACGCGTTCGGCTACCGAACCACCGTCGACCATTTTGGCGTTTTCTTGTACGCCTTCGGGGGAGAGATCGTACACGAAAACGAGGATGGAACTTATGTTGTGAAGATCAATAGCCAAGAAACACGGAAAACCCTGACATTCATGAAAAGACTGAAAGACGAAAATATCGCTCTCGTTCAGGGCGGGTATTTAGACGCGCCATTTGGCGAGGGTTCTGTCGCGTCCTTCATCGAAACGATCGCGAGTAAGCCTTACGTCGAAAGCGGATCGAAAGGAAAGCACGATTGGAATTGGACCTCCGTACCCTTCGACGTCAAGCTCAATCCCCCGTTCGCCGGAACGGACGTCATTATGTTCAACACCATTCCTCAAGAGCAAAAGAAAGTGGCTTGGGAGTTCTTGAAGTTCCTCTGCAGCCCGAAGGTTACGACATTCTGGTCCCTTAAAACCGGTTATGTGCCGGTTCGAAAGAGCGCGCTAGAAACATCCGAATGGAAAATTTTCGTGAAGATGGATCCGAAAGCGGCCATCCCGGTGAAGTTCATCGGCCAAGGGTACTCCGATCCGAAACCGTCGACCTGGGAAGAGATCAGAGGTACCGTGACGAATATGCTGAACAACGTTCTCTTCGACAAATGGACCATTGAAGAGGGCTTGGCCTGGGCGGAAAGAGAGATCAAAAATTACCTCGCTAAGTAGCTGCCCACTTTACATCTGAGACAACTCTATGAAAGCATGCCCGGCTTCGGGCATGCTTTTTGTCATATCTGATGGGACAGAAGGAATGAACAGATGAGCCGAAACAGCGAAAAGATCGGGCGCAACCGCCAAACACACCAAAGAATAGCTTTGAAAAATATAATTCTAATAATCGTACTCCTAGTGGGTATTTTAGCGCTTGGATTGTTCTTTTGCGAAAGAGGGCTATCGAAGTGGATCGATGGAGAAAAGCGCTCAGTATCTGAAATATCAGACCTTAAACTCCAGCGCCTTGTGGATTGGTCCGAGGCTCGCCTTAAGACGAGAGGACTTCTCTTTCAAGGCGCCGCTCTATCCAACGTGTTAAGTGAATGGCTTCTTAAACCGAATGTGCCACCCAGCGCAAGCCTTGTTGATCGGCTTGAAGCCTACTCTAGCGCCCGTGATATTGCCGCTCTATTCATATTGAATTCCAATAAAGAACTTTTGTTCAATACAAATGACGATACCATTGTCTGGGGTGAAGATACCCTGAAGGCGCTCGACTATTGCGTCGCTCGACAAGAGGCTCAGCTCTCCGATTTCTTCGTTTCAGACACTGGAAAGGTGTGTCAAGACCATATCCTTCCCATCTTCAACGATGAGGACACCGACCGACAGCTCTACGGTTTTCAAATCCTGAGGGTCGAATTAACGTCTCTGTCGCCGTATCTCCTCCGTTTAGAACAAGAGAGAGCCTCTCTCAGCCTCTATTTCATTGCAAGAACAGATGACGGTTTTCGTGTCATTCAACTGAACCGTGAAGGGGGAAGCGTCGTCAACGGCGAAGGAACGGTCTATGGCGACCTTCGCCTTGAGGATATCGAGTCCGCCTTGGCCTCGGATTATACTTTAGTTAGAAAAGACAGACACGGAGATATCGCATTCTGGTCCGCGAAACGAATTCCTGATTCCGAGTGGTACTTCTTCTCGAAAGTCACTTCTTATGACTTCAGGAACCGGGTACGCAGAACCTATCTACCGTTTCTATTACATTGGGGTTTCGTGTGTGTCATCGTCGCGGCGCTATTCATCTTCATAAATCAAAAAAGAGAAACTGAGCGACTCAAGCAGCTCGAGGAACAGAGGAGGAAGGCGGATCTGCTGCGCCTACCTCGTGAGCTGATGATGAAGCACGCTAACGAATGTTATATCCTGACCGACGATCGTTTTCGGATCCTCGATGCGAACGACGTAGCCCTCTCGAGGTATGGATACGAAACGAAGAGTATGTTGGGCGCCCCTCTCGACCTTCTGTTCACTTCGCGTTCGGAGGGAACAGAGATACACCCGCGATTGGCCGGTGCGCAAAACGGGGAAAGCGTGGACGCGCTGTACGTGAGCAAGGAGGGCGGTATATCCCCTGTTGAACTGAACGTTCGGTCGATCGAAGTACAGGGAGAGCGCTACTACGCCATCACTGCTCATGACACTCTCGAGAGGAAGGCGGCGGAACGGCTTTTGCGGGAGAGTGAGGAGCGGTTTCGTTCCTTTTTTAACAACCTCGCCGCTGGCGTCGTGATACACGAGCTCGCCGTAGACGAAAACGGAAGGCCGATCGATTTTTCAATCGTGGACATTAACCCGCAGTATGAACGATGGATGAATGTGAAGAAAGAAGATGTGGTAGGAAAACGCGTGACTCAAGCTTTCAACATCGAAAAACCCCCCCATCTGGATGCGTATCTTCTTGAGGGGAACAAGGGGCCAACCCGGCCTATCATTCAATATATACCGGTGGCGAATCGAACCTTTGAAATCTACGCGATCCCTTTGGGTAAAGGAGGCCTCGCCACCATCTTCGTGGATGTGACCGAAAGAGAAAAAGCAGAAAAGGCCTTGAAAGATTTTCAGGCGGAGTTGAGCGAGACTAACCTCAAGCTGCGGCAATCGATAAAGAACGCGAAAGAAATGGCCACACGCGCTCAGGCGGCAAACGTCGCCAAAGGCAGCTTTTTAGCTAACCTGAGCCACGAATTACGCACCCCGCTCAACGGGGTGATCGGTATAACGGGGTTGTTGATGGAAACCGCGCTAACGCCGGAGCAGCAGGAGTACGCCCAGATTATCCGCTCGAGCGGCGAGGTCTTGTTGACACTCATTAACCAAGTCTTGGACTATTCAAAGATCGAAGCAGAAAAACTCAACCTCGAAATAATCCCTTTCAACCTTCGGCGACTGATCGAAGACACGCTGGACTACCTCTCGTTCCCCGCTCAAAAGAAAAATTTGGAGATATTGGTCTCTATTGACTCCCAAGTACCCGACGCATTGGAAGGGGATCCGGGGCGCTTACGGCAGATCCTTTCGAACCTCGTGGACAACGCGGTGAAATTCACCCCGTTCGGGGAAATATGGGTTCGCGTCGAATGTGACGAAGAAACTGACGTCGATATCACCCTCAAGTTCAGCATTAAAGATTCGGGGATAGGGATTTCTAAGGCTCAGCGAGAATTGTTGTTTTCTCCTTTTGTCCAGTTGGACAGTTCGACGACCCGGAAGTACGGAGGAACGGGTCTAGGACTGGCAATAGCCAAACACTTAACCGAGATGATGGACGGAAAGATCGGCGTCGACTCCGATATTGGAAAGGGATCCACCTTCTGGTTCACGGCGCGTTTCAAGAAAGCCGAAGAGACCGTTGGTTCGATTAGGCCTTCGATACCGATCTTCGCAAATGTTTCGGCAATAGTTGTGGATCATAACCGAAGTAGTCGAAGTCATCTGAAGAACCTATTGGAGAGGTTCAAACTCCGTTGCTTCGAAGCGGAGAACGGGGAGGAAGCCCTGGAGAAAATGCGGAAAGAATATGAAACGGGCCGTGAAATCGATTTAGTGTTGTTCGCCTCTTCAATGTCTCCTGATGACCTGCAATTGGTTAGGCGGATCAAGTCCCAAGTCGAATGGCGACGTACAAAAGTCGTTCTGATGCGAGCCAGAAAAGCGGAAGAATCCTTAGAGAGGGGAGAAGCTGCGGAATTTGATAGTATTCTAACCAAGCCCATCTTCGAATCACAACTCGTCGACCTCTTCCGCGGCGTCTTGGGAGAAGAGACTGAAGAGCTGACGACGCTGGAAAAAGAGTTTTCTTCCGACGTCAAACTGGAAAGAGCGACGATTCGGAACAGATACAAAGTGTTGATCGTGGAGGATAACATCACGAATCAGGTGGTCGCAATGCGTATGTGTGAAAAGCTGGGTTTTAGAGTAGAAGCGGTTGCAAACGGAAGAGAGGCGCTGGAGGTCTTGAACACCGTCTCTTTCAATCTCGTCCTTATGGATTGTTTGATGCCGGTGATGGACGGTTTTGAAGCGACTCGTAAGATACGAGGCGGCTATACCGGAGAGGCCAACACGAGAATTCCGATCATCGCGATGACGGCATACGCGCTAAAAGGCGATCGGGAGAAGTGTCTCGACGCGGGTATGGACGCGTATATTTCTAAACCCGTTCAATTATGGGAGTTGGCGAAGGTGATGGACGAGGTTCTGGGTCTGGAAGACTTGCCGATCGCCCGCGAATCTCTGAAGCAAGAAGTCGGAAATGCCCCCCCACCCGTCATTGATTCAGCGGACTTCGCGGAGCGGTTAGGCGGGGATCCCGAAGCCGCTCAAGAATTGATCTCTGTGTATATGACCGATATCCCGAAACAACTCGCCGCGCTCCGAGAGGCTTTGGAACAAAAAGCGTATGACCCCGCGATACGCTTATCCCACCGGATTCACGGGGCCAGCCTGAACGTCAGCGCAAATCCGATGAGTGCTGCGGCGAAGGACCTGGAAAACGCGTTGCGTGAAAACAGGCTGGACGAGACCGCCGGACTCCTCGACAGGATGGAAAAAGCCCTCGAACAACTTCGATTCCATTTTGACGCTGGGAACCAAGAGGAATCAACGTAGCTCTTTTTGAAGCGTTGGGTTTCAGGTCGTCATTCTTCTTTACGCATAGAACACCAGACCTGTCATACGAGCACACCGGAACCGATGAGTATACCCTCCTCATCGTAGAGGGCGGCCGTTTGTCCGGGAGTGACGGCGAAGACCTCGTGTGCGAAGGACAAGCGATAGCGGTCGCCCCCAAGGCTCGTAACCCGGGTCAATTCCTCTTTGGCTTTTTTTCGGATCACACACCGGTACTCCCGATCCTCTAGTGGCACGTACCAAGTTGTATCGGAGATCGTCGCGGTTTCTTTCATTAAAAAATCGTAGGGGCCGACGTAAAGACGGTTTGCACCGGCATCGATCTCATATATGAAGAGTTTTTCGGACAGAGCGCGAGAGAAATGCATCTTCGTTCGTTGGCCTATCGTGTAGTTCTGGTAGCCGGTATGCGCGCCCACCCGCTTGCCTTGATGGTCATAGATTTCTCCCGGGCTTTCCGGTATTCCTCTGGCAGCGAGAAACTTCTGATAGGAGTCTCCGGGAACGAAGCATATTTCCTGGCTGTCCTTTTTTTCAGAGAACGTCAGTCCGAGCCTTTGGGCGATCACCCTCACTTCCCGTTTCTGGAGTGGCCCCAAGGGAAAGGTGAGCATCGGTAAAACCTCCTTGCGTATCGAAGAGAGAAAGTACGACTGGTCTTTCGAAGAATCCGCACCTTTTCTAAGGACGTGGGTCCGGTATTTCTCAGAGTATTCGCAGCGTATATAGTGACCCGTGCTCAGTTTATCCGCCCCGAGACGTTTTGCCAGCTCAAGCGCCCGTCCGAATTTGATGAGTCGGTTGCATCGGACGCACGGATTCGGCGTCAACCCACGTCGGTAGCCATTCAAAAAGTCCCGAATGATCTCCGCTTCGAATTCTTCGGTGATATCTAGGCATAGGAAGTCATCCAGTTCCAACTCTCGGGCGTGTTTTTCAGCTTCGGCTGCGGCCGAAGTCTTAAGAGCCTGGCCACCTTCTCCGCCGACCCGATCGCCCTCGGGATTTCCTTTGACCAAATGAAGGCCTAGAACCGTATGTCCGACCGCTTTCAATAGATGAGCCGCTATGGCGCTGTCGATCCCATCGCTTAAGAGTACAACGCATTTCATCTTTTCACCCGTTTCTTCTTGATCATCGACACCCTATTGTACAACAAACCTACATCTCCTGAATGTCTATGCGTGTGTCAAGTTAAGAGGTGTACTCAGAAAACAAGGCCAGAATCGATCGCACGATTTTTTTCCTTGTAGTCATCGCGGCGTAGAAGGGGCTAAGGGCGGATCGCGGGGTCGTAAAAACCACTTACCCCGCGATAACACACGCGAACATCGCGGCGTAAGCGCCACTTCTTTTCGCGACAGCGCGATACGCTTTTGTGTGATCCGATCGCGGGCGTCTTAAAAGGAGAAAGAGCAGATCGCGAGACTTCGCAGGCTGGGAACGCCGAACTTTAATTTGGCCTTGTTTTATCTTTCACTAGAAGCGTTCGTATGCGCTGCATCGCGGCGTAAGCGCTTCTTATTTTTGCGACGGCGCGATACGCTTTTTTACCGGCTCATCCCGTGACTTCGTGGGCGAAGAGATTCGTTCCCGCTCGTGGTATAATCGTATTATTAATGCATAGTTTCGTAGGTGAAAAGATGAGAATTAGAGAAAAAGTGAAACCGAGGGTGCTCAAACGGGGCGACACAATCGGCATCGTCGCTCCCGCAAGCCCCCTGTATAACAAAAGCGATCTGGTGCGCGGCGCAGAAACCCTCAGTGAGATGGGATACAAACCCTTGTTCGGGAAAACGGTCTATAAACGAAGAGAGTACCTCGCCGGAACCGATCAGGAACGCGCGGCCGATATCAACGCGATGTTCGCGAATAAAAAAGTCAACGCCATCTTCGTGACCCAGGGAGGATATGGCTCCGCTCGGATTATTAAATACCTGGACTTTTCCGTCATAAGAAAAAACCCGAAAATCTTTATGGGGTTTAGCGATATTTCGATCTTGCACTTGGCGATCCAAAAAAAGACGCGGATGGTCACTTTTCACGGTCCCGGTATGGCGGGGTTCAACGACTCTGAGCTGACCGATTATCGTAAAGAATACCTGATGAAAGCCCTAACCACCGTCACGCCAATCGGTGAGATACGCCCCACTAGCCCGAGACAGTATATCCATTCGATCTACCCCGGGCAGGTCGAAGCGGAGATCGTAGGTGGGAATCTCGCCTTGATCTGTTCGACACTCGGAACCCCGTGGGAGATCGACACCAAAGGCAAGATCTTGTTCTTCGAGGAAATCGACACCGAGCCCTGGATGATAGACCACCTGTTAACCCATTTGAGCAACGCGGGGAAATTGGACGAAGTGGCCGGCGTCGTCGTCGGAGAATGTATCAACTGCATTCCGTATTCGCACCACCCGGGCTTTCCGGTAACCTTCAGCCTGGAAGACATCCTGACTGAGTTTTTGGAGCCCTTGAAGAAACCCGCCATCTACGGATTGCCTATGGGGCATTCGAAAGATATGGCAACCTTTCCGCTCGGATGCCGCGCGTTCTTAGATGCCGACGAAAAGAAGCTCTTCATCACCGAAAGCGGCGTTTCCGAACAGAACCAAACGGTCGTTGTACCTTAAATCCTTAATAGGGAGGGAATGGTATGTTCGCTACACCATTTTTGCGTTTGTCGAAGAGAGTGGGGCTTTTCTTTTTAATCGGCCTTTTGTCCATTTCGGCGTTTTCGGCTGCCCTAAAGGTGGGGTGGACGGTGGAACCAGACAGCGTCAGCCCGTTTATCGCCTATAATCTCCCGTCGGCAGAGGTTTTTCTGTTGCTGTACGATCCGCTGGTCGCTTTGAATGAAAAAGAGGAACCGGTTGGGAAGATCGCCGAGTCTTGGGAGATCAGCGAGGATCAGCTGACCTGGACCTTTTACCTGCGGAAGGGGATCCGGTGGCACGATGGAGAACCCTTAAGGGCGGAGGATGTGAAGTTCACCTACGACTTGTTTATGAACAGTGGTCTCGGCTTGTTTTCCGGATTTCTTAACGGGATCGAATCGATCGAATGCCCGGATGATTACACAGTCCTGATCCACTCCGAAGAACCGAAAGCGAATATGCTGATGGGCAACACACCGATCCTTCCTAAGCACGTTTGGGAACAGGTAGCCGAAGAAGATTTAGAGCTGTGGGAGAATGAACCGGCAATCGGATCGGGCGCATTCACCTTCTTAGAATGGCGCAAAGGGGAATTTCTCCGCTTGAAAGCCAATCGAGCCTATGCCTTAGAGAAACCGAAGGTAGATGAAGTCGTGTTCATACTGTTCGCCAACAACGATACCCTGGCGCAGGCGTTGAAGACCGGGGAGATCAGCGCGGCGGTGAACATCAACCCGATGCAGCTTCCGCAGCTTTCCCTATCCCCGAATTTGCTGGCGGTCTCTTCTCCCGGATATGGCTTCACCCAGCTCGCTTTCAATTGCTGGGAAAGCGAGGACTCTCTGGGCCACCCCGCGCTGCTAGACAAGCGAGTCCGGCAAGCGATTGATTGGGCTCTCGATAAGAAAGCCATTCTGGATATGACCTATCTCGGTCAGGGCGAGGTGGGCACCACACTGATCCCGCCGATCCTCCAGAAATGGCACTATCGGTTGACCGATACAGAGCGTCGGGATTATAATCCTAAAAAAGCCAACGATCTCCTCGCCTCTTCGGGTTATCCGATAGGCCCGAAAGGAATCCGCGTCGACCCTCAAGGGAATGAGCTGCGCTTTAGACTTTACCTGCGCGCGTCGAACACGCAGGAGATAAAAGCCGGACAGCTGATCAAGAAATATCTGCAGGCGATCGGAATAGATGCGGCCATAGAAACCGTCGATGACGGGTTGCTGATGGACCTCATCTTTTCTAACGCAGATTTCGATATGTTCATCTGGGGCTGGGGCACGGATGTCGATCCGACAACGATCTTGAACGTGATGTCGACGAACGAAATCTTCGGGTTGAGCGATTGCTTCTATTCCAACGAAGAATACGACCGTTTACTCGCGCTTCAAGCGACCCAGATGGATGAAGCCCAAAGGCGAGAAACCGTGTACGAGATGCAAAGGATCCTCTACGAAGACAGTCCGTACGCCATCCTTTTTTACGACAACGAGTTCCAAGCGGTCAGAACCGACCTCTTCTCGGGATGGAAACGGATTCCGGAAAACGGCGCCTTCTTCTTCACCATTAACCCATACAATTACTTGAACGTGACTCCAAAATAACCTGAACGGGCGAGAGCTCTTCGTGAGGGGTGTTGCTGTTCGTGTCGTCACGGTATTTGGGCAACAAAATCGCTCAGGCTTTGATAACGATTTTTATCGTGCTCTGCGTTAACTTCTTCTTGTTCCGTATTATGCCCGGGGACCCTCTGTCTATGCTAATGAGGAATCCCCGGGCTTCACAGCAGGCGATACAGAAGGCCAAAGAGCTCTACGGATTGGATCAATCCTTACCTGCGCAGTTCGGTCGGTACTTACAGGACCTCGTCAAGCTAGACTTCGGCGTTTCTTTCATGTTCAAAAAACCCGTTGTGGAGGTGATCGGCGGAAAAATCGGCCCCACGTTGCTCTTATTGGGGGTTTCCGAGCTGATCGCCATCATCTTGGGCATCTATTTGGGGATCGTAGCCGCCTCACACCGAGGAAGGATCGTGGACGTCGGCGCGATCAGCCTATCCTTGCTTCTGTACTCCTTGCCCACCTTTTTGTTGGGGATGGTGTTGATCTTGGTGTTTAGCGTCTATTGGGGCCTGTTTCCTTCGGTGGGGATGGTGACGGCCGCGGCTAAGTTTTCCTCGTGGTGGCGTCAAAGCCTAGACTTGTTGGCCCATCTATTTCTACCCGCGATGACGTTGGCCTTAACCTTGATCGGAGAGTACGGGATGCTGATGCGTAGCTCTCTGATAGAGGTGCTTTCCGAGGACTTCATCGTCACGGCGAGGGCGAAGGGCTTGAGCGAGAGGGAAGTCATTCACAAGCACGGTTATCCGAATGCGCTGCTCCCCGTCGTCACCGCGATCTCTATCAATTTGGGCCTCACCATCGCCGGAGCGATTCAAGTGGAAACCGTTTTCTCTTGGCCCGGGATCGGCCGGCTGATGTACGACGCATTAAACAATCGAGATTACCCGCTGTTGCAGGGGATATTTCTATTGGTCTGTATCTGCGTGATCGTGGCGAACCTTCTTTCCGATTTGCTCTATATGGTTCTCGATCCGAGGGTGAAGAGTTAAAATGCCGCTCGACAAACCCACTCTCTCCCTACGGTTCAAGAGGGCTTTTTCGGTTCTGTATGGAAACAAGATCGGTTTCACCGGGTTTTTAATCCTGTGCTTCTTTTTCTTCATCGCCCTCTTCGGTCCGTGGATCAAACCCTACGATATTATGGACTTCGGAGGCGCCGCTGATATCTTGAGGCCTCCTTCGCTCGAACACCTCCTGGGAACGGACGATATGGGACGCGATATCTTGGGCGGGCTCATCGCGGGTTCGCGAATATCTCTGTTAGTGGGCGTGATGGCCACCGTGTTGTCGATGTTTTTGGGAGCCGTCATCGGGTTGACCGCCGGTTATTTCGGCGGGTTCATCGACGCCGTTCTCATGCGGTTGACCGACATCTTCTTGGTACTCCCTTGGCTTCCGTTGGTCTTGGTGCTGGCGGCCATTCTCGGGGCGAACCTGTGGAACATCATCTTGGTCATCGGGTTGACCAGTTGGGCCGGAACGGCGCGGGTCGTTCGCGCCCAGACCTTGTCTATCAAAGAGCGTACCTATGTGGAAAGGGCGCGTTCGTTAGGCTCCTCCAACCTCCGGGTGATCCTTCGGCATATCTTACCGAACGTCTTTCCGGTGATCTTCGCCAACACCGTATTGATCGCTGCCGTGGCCATCCTCTCTGAAACGACATTGAGCTTTTTGGGCTTGGGGGATTCGCTAAACCAAAGCTGGGGAATGATGCTCCACTACGCTTTCGAATGCGGCGCGGCGAGCATCGGCGCCTATTGGTTCCTCTTACCCCCCGGCCTTTGCGTGGTCCTCGTCGTGCTCGGTTTCACCTTCCTCGGCTATGCTTTGGATGAATGGATCAACCCCCAAATCAGGAAACGGTAGGAGGGGAAGGCGATTGGGTACGGTTACACCCTTACTGGAAGTTCGAGATCTGAAAACCTATTTTCATACGAAAGAGGGGATCGCGAAAGCGGTCGACGGAATTTCGTTCGAAGTGAACGAAGGCGCATCCTTCGGGTTCGTGGGCGAATCTGGCTGTGGAAAGACCACGGCTGCTCTCTCGATCATCAAGCTCTTGCCGAAAAATGGGCGGATCGAAGGGGGTCAAGTGCTCTTCCGCGGAGAAGACTTAACCGCCAAGTCCGATGAGGAAATTCGTATGCGGCGGTGGAAAGACGTCTCTATCGTCTTTCAAGGGGCGATGAACTCTCTGAATCCGGTGATGCGGATCAGTAAGCAGATCGTCGAAGCGATCAGGCTGCACGAAGACATCTCGATACCCGAAGCGAGGGAGCGCGTGAAAAGGCTCTTCGCGCAAGTGGGGTTGAACCCGGCCTTGTTGGATCAGTACCCTCACGAATTCAGCGGCGGAATGAAGCAACGCGTGATGATCGCCCTGGCTTTAGCCTGCAATCCGCGGCTGATTATCGGCGACGAGCCGACGACCGCGCTGGATGTGATGGTTCAGGCACAGATTTTGGATTTGTTGGAAGAACTACGCCGGTCGCTGAATTTGGCCACGATTCTCATCTCACACGATTTGTCGGTGATCTTCGACGCTTGCGAGCGGTTGGCGGTGATGTATTGTGGAAAAATCGTGGAGATCGGCGGTGCAAGGGAGATCTATCTCCGCCCCGCTCACCCTTACACCCGTAAACTGGTCAACGCTTTCCCGGACTTGGAGTTAGAGAAACAGAGAAAGACGGGAAAACGCGCCTTGGGCAAGTCCATCGCCGGCGACCCGCCCAATCCGTTGGACCGTATCACCGGTTGCAAGTTTCATCCCCGTTGTGAGTGGGCGGAACCCCGGTGCGTCGAAGAGGAACCCGTCGCGATGAAAGTCGGGGCCGATCATCGAGCCTTTTGTTGGAAGTGGGATCGCATTGGATAACACGTTGGTCACGATACAAAACCTGTCCGTTGTTTATACCCTTAAAACCTCTTTCGCCGGATGGTTGAAAGGGAACAAAAAGAGAACGCTCCAAGCGGTCGACGACCTGTCTCTCACGTTGGAAAAGGGTGAGATCCTTTCGCTGGTCGGAGAGAGCGGTAGCGGCAAAACGACCACGGGGCGAGCCCTTCTCCGACTAATCAAAGAAAAGGTGAGGGGATCGATTCATTTCGAGGGTCGAGACGTCTTCTCCTTAAACGGTCGAGAGCTGAAGGAGTTTAGAAAGAAAGCCCAGATGATCTTCCAGGACCCGTATCAATCCCTTAATCCGCGCGACACCGTCTCCCGAATCGTAGGAGAATCCCTGGATATCCACCATCGGGAGCTGTCTGCGGAAAAAAAACGGGAGATGGTCACCCAGGCTTTGGAATGGTGCGGGCTGAAACCGGTCGAGCGGTTTTGGAACCGTTTTCCCCACGAACTGAGCGGTGGGCAACGGCAACGGGTCGCCATCGCTGGCGCTCTCATTTTGAAACCCCAATTAGTGGTCGCGGACGAACCCGTGTCTATGCTCGACGCCTCAGTCAGGTTAGACATACTCGGTTTACTGAACGATTTGCGGGCGCAGATTGGGGTGAGCTGCCTGTTTATCACCCACGACTTGGCTTTGGCTTGGCTGATTTCGGATCGGATTGCGGTGATGTACGCGGGTGCCATTGTGGAATTAGGTTCTGCCGAACTCATCGCACAAGGGGCTTTACATCCCTATTCGAAAGCGCTCATCGCTGCGCAGCCTTCGGCGACAGCTACGAAAGAAAGAAAGCGCGCGGTACTTGTTGACCGGGAAGTAGACCCCGTAGCCAAGACGTTTTGCCGGTATTACCGGCGGTGCCCGCTAGCGACGTCACAATGCCTCGAGGAAGCGCCAGGGCTTTTGGAAGTCCATCCCGGTCATTTCGTACGGTGTTTCAACTGGCGAACAGACGATTGATCAAACCAGACGGAACATATCACGAACGCGTGTGGAACAAGTTATGGGGCGACATAACTAAGAGGTTCATCGCGGCGCTTACGCCGCGTTGTTACGCTTGGGAACACCTTCGGGGCGCCGCCAGAGCGGCGGACTTTAGTCTGGCGTGTTTTTTTCAGACACTCTCGGGAAAAACCTGCCAACTTAAAAGTTAGCGTTCCCAAGGCCTTCTCGGAGAGAGAGGCCGACCGGAAGTCGGCCCCACGAGCTTTCTTCAGTCTTTTCTCTGTGTTCTCTGTGCCCTCTGTGCGAACCCCCGTTTTTACGCGCCGTCGCGAGAAGAAGGATCGCTTACACCGCGGTGACCGTGTGGGGTTATCGCGGGGTAAGTGGTTTTTACGACCCCGCGATACGCATTTTATTTTTAAGACGCCGAGATGCCCGTGTGAGGTTATCGCGGGGTAACCAGCTGGCTTACTTCGGAAGCTCACGAAGTCTCGCAATACGCTCTGCTGCCTTTCTTTCTCAAGACATGCCAACTTAAAAGTTGGCGTTCCCAGGGCCTTCCCGGAGAGAGAGGCCGACTGGAAGTCGGCCCCACGAGCTTTCTTCAGTCTTTTCTCGGTGTTCTCTGTGCCCTCTGTGCGAACCCCCGTTTTTACGCGCGGTCGCGAGAAGAAGGGGCGCTTACGCCGCGATGACTACGCGAACAAAAACGTGCGGTTGATTTTGGCTTTGTTTCTTGGTTACACCCCATAGCTTGACCCACACATAACCGGGTCGAACGTATATGTCAAATCATACCCCTTCACCGCGTTTTACCGCGATCGTATTTTTCGGCTCCATAATCAAAACGCCGGGAAATTTCGGGAAGTCGGATGATTAGTGCTACAATAGTGCATGAAAGCGAGGCGCCAGTCTCGATCACCGACAAACCGAGGGGATCAGGATGCGCGTTCTGATACGGAAGTATTATTTCTTTTTCATAGCCTTATTAGCGACTTTGGATGCCGGGTTGCTCTTCCAATACCTCTCTTTTGAGAGACTCCTGCGGGAGGAGTCGATGTCGGTGACGGCCCTGACTGCGGAAACGATCGAAAAAGCCGTTAGCGGGAAACTGCGCCAACGCGCTCAGGTCATCCTGGACGCCGGAGTGTTCACGGCCGGAAGCGCCTGGACCGAGGAAAGTTTACTCGACTTCTATATCGGGCTGATGAACAAGAATCCGACGTTTATGTCGATCTACTATGGGTCGACCGACAACGTCATGATCAACGGTAGCGGCTATATCCCCCCTCCTACCTTTGACCTCCGACGACGCCCTTGGTACGTGAAAGCGGTGACTGAAAACAGGCTGATCTTCACGGAGGCCTTTATCAACGCGACGAAAGACCAGTGGGTCATCACGATAGCTTGCCCGGTGTACGGGCCGGACGGAAAGTTGATGGGCGTGGTCGCCGGCGATGTGATCATCGGGACTATCCTGGAGTTGATCTTCGACCAAGAAAACGTGAAAGGAACCTACTCTTTTTTGATCGATGGGAAGAACTATATTTTGGCGCACCCATTCATCGATTATGATTTAACCCGGCCTTTGAAAAACGTGGATGAGCTGGCGCTGAAGCTGCTCGAAACGTGGTCTCACAATGGACGTAGCCTGTATACGGCGATATTGGACGGAAAGAAAGGGTTCCTGACTTATCAAGGGATAGAGGGCACCGACTGGCAAATTGTGACGTTTTTCAGCTACCACGATTACTTATCCTACGAAACGCAGGTTCTAACGATCTTCACCATATCCGGTCTGGCCTCTGTCATCGTCTTCCTCCTCTTCCTCTGGTTGTCCAAAAAGTACATTTGGAATCCTGTTCTCAGGTTGGAATCGGAGATCGCGGCGATAGATCTAGAACGGTCTAAAGACTACAGGTTGCCGGCAGGAAAAGGTGCGGCCTTCACACGGGTTCGTCAAACGATCAACCACGTGTTGGAGAGAGCCAAAGACTACTTCGTGGAATTGGAAAACCACGCCGAAGAACTGGCCGCTGCCAACGAGCAGCTGGAAGCGTCTTTCAACCAGTTGGCCTTGACAGAAGAAGAGGTGCGGAGCAAATTCGAGTTGTTGAAGCACAAGGACGAGCGATTGGCGCGTAGCGAAAAGAAGTTCAAGTCTTTAATCACCGAGATGCAACAGGCACTCGTCCTTCTCGAGATCGTACGGGACGAGAATGGAATTATGACGGACACGGTTTTCCTCGATATCAACCGCGCTTTTGAACAACTTTTCCAGACGAACCGTTCGCACGTCATTGGCCAAAGGGCCACGAAAATAGCTCCGGATTTCGTGGCCTCCTGGCTGCTGCAAGTTGGGAGAGAATGCCTAGCGGGAGGGTCGGCCCAATATGAACAATACTTCCCGGAGATGGGGAGATATTTCGACTTCTACTCGTTTAGTCCCGAAAAAGAGCAGTTTGCGCTCCTAATCACCGATATCTCCGCTCGTAAAGCGGATGAGCGCGCGTTATTGGAGAGTGAAGAAACCTTTCGAGCGTTGTTCGAGGAGTCTTCGGACCCCGTGGTCATCGTTCAGGGGCCCGTCTTCGTCGACTGCAATCATTCGGCGGTAGCCTTTTTGGGAGAAGAGCAAAAAGAAGCGGTTATTGGTAAAACCATCTGGGATTTTTCTCCGGCGATACAACCCAATGATCGGCCTTCGATAGAAGCGGGAGATGAAGTCTTAAAATTGGCGGTAGCGGAAGGCAAGGCCGTATTCGATTGGGAATTCACGAGAAAGGATGGCGCGCCCCTTTACGTAGAAGTGATGCTGACGCCGATCACGCTGCGCGGGGAATCGATGTATCATTGCCTTTGGCGAGATATCAGTCAGAGACGGGCGAATGAACAGAGGTTGGAGTACTTGAGTTATCACGACCACCTGACCGGTATCTACAACCGTCGGTTTTTCATGGAAGAGCTGAAACGGTTGGATGTTCGGCGTAACCTTCCGATCACCTTGATTATGGCAGATGTCAACGGCCTCAAGCTCGTCAACGACTCCTTCGGCCACTCGACCGGCGACCGTTTGCTTCAGAAGATATCGACGTTGTTGAAAAAAGCTTGTCGCGCCGATGATATTCTCGCGCGGATCGGAGGGGACGAG
Organism: Thermotogota bacterium ADurb.Bin062; assembly: GCA_002071085.1. GTDB lineage: Bacteria > Thermotogota > Thermotogae > MWEM01 > MWEM01 > MWEM01. The sequence goes on from MWEM01000005.1 coordinate 74,150, forward strand.
TTCGCGGCGCTACTGCCGCAAACGAACGCGGAGGAAACGGAGCGGATCATCCACCGGATGCAAGAACTCTTATCCACCGAAAAAATCAACGACCTGGACCTCTCGGTTTCTTTCGGGTATCAGAGCAAGGTGGCTTCGGAAGAAGACCTCCTCGAGATATTGCGAAAGGCCGAAGAGGTGATGCTGACAGAAAAACTGAACGAAAGCCCATTGATGAAGAACCGTTCTGTGAACGTGATATTGGGCGCTCTCTACCGGAACTTTGAAGGAGAAGAGAGGCACTCGAAGCGCGTCTCGAATATCTCTCGGCTGATCGGGAGCAAACTGGGCCTAAGCGAGGATGATCTGGAAGACCTTGAAAAAGCAGCACTGCTGCACGATATCGGTAAAATCGCCATAGATAAAAACATCTGGGAGAAAAACGGACCGTTGACGGAAGAAGAGCGCGCGGAAACGCGTCGGCATCCTGAGATCGGGTTTCGTATTTTGGCGACTACTCCGAGTTTAGCCAAGTTTTCCGAATGGGTGTGGCATCACCACGAATGGTGGGACGGGTCCGGTTATCCCAAAGGCTTGAAAGGGGACCAGATCCCTCTGAAAGCGCGGGTCATTTCGGTGGCCGAGGCTTACGACAGAATGACGGGGTCTTACGCCTACCGTCAATCGTTGACGAAAGAAGAGGCGAAGCGTGAGATCCTACGGTGCGCAGGGACCCAATTCGATCCCGCGATCGTTGCACGCTTACTGGAGATCATAGACGAAGAGCGCTTCGTATAACCATCAGAGAGAAAATCACAACGCGTTTGATAAGTCAAAACGTTACATGGGACTATTGACAAAATCTTAGTAAATCGCTATAATACCGAAGGTTTTCACATCAACGAGCCAGTGTAGCTCAGTCGGCCAGAGCGGCTGATTTGTAATCAGCAGGTCGAGGGTTCGACTCCCCCCGCTGGCTCCAGTGGTTATAGAACGGTAAGGTGCCCGAGCGGCCAAAGGGGGCGGACTGTAAATCCGCTGGCAGAATGCCTTCGAAGGTTCAAATCCTTCCCTTACCACCAATACGGAAATAGAAGAGGTGTCCACAACGTGAGAGTGAAAATAACCTTGGAATGCACCGAATGCAAGGATAGGAATTATTCGACGACCAAGAACAAACAGATCTCCAAAGATAAGTTGTCGCTCAACAAGTACTGCAAGAGATGCCGTAAACACACGCTCCACCGAGAAGGAAAGTAACGTCTAGAAGCAGGTCCGTAGCTCAATTGGTAGAGCACTGGTCTCCAAAATCAGGTGTTGGGGGTTCGAGCCCCTCCGGGCCTGCCAATTTTTTTAAGGGGGAAGAGTTTTAATGACCGATGGGAAAGACAGCACTCCCGCAAAGATCAAGAAAGCCAAAGAACCGGCTCGTGAAGCGGCGCCTGCGCCTAAGATAAAAAAACCTTCCAAGATAAAGAAATTTTTTCGTGAGATCCAGGTCGAGATAAAGTCCACCACCTGGCCGAATCGGAAAGTGTTGTTCTCTACAGCAGGAGTGGTAGCGGTCTTATTGGCCGTCATGGGGGTCTATTTCGGGCTCCTCGATTTCGCTTTCAGCACGCTTACGAAGTACCTGTTGGTTTTGTTAGGCATCGGGTGATTTTTTTTGAAAAAAAAGTGGTTTGTCATCCAAACCTATTCGGGTTTGGAGGATACGATCAGGGAATTGGTGGATCAGAAAAGAGAGGCGTTAAATTTGTCCCACCTGATCGGACGAGTCGCCGTCCCTGAAGAGGTTATCATCGACCCGGTGAACACGCAAACCGAAAGGTATCCCTTCTCTCCCAACGCGAAGATCAAGGTATCCACCGGCGACGAAGTTAAAAAAGGTCAAGTCCTCGGAGAAGAGCAGCCGATACGGCTGCGCTATGCCGGAGAGGTCAAAGAGAGTCGGAATTACCGGAAAATCATGGTGGAAACACTGGACGGCAAATACGTGAAGACCTATTACGTGCCGGAATCCAGCAAAATCGAGTCCGGGATTAAGTCGAACGTACGGATTAAACAAGGGATGCCGTTGGCCCGAGAGGGCGACCACGTTTGCGAGATGGACGGCACGGTCTTGTCCTCCCAGAAGGTCAAGCGCCTGGTCGTGCGAAGAAAAGACGACTCCAAAGACGATATTTACTACATCCCCTTAGACCTCTTCGTGGCTACCCATATCAAAAAGGGGAAAGCTTTCAAAGAGGGGGAGCAACTGTGCGAGGCTCAGCCCCTGACGGCCGCGTTCGACGGTTTGGTGGAAGTGATAGAACAGGGCACGCGAAAGACCGTCAAATTGGTCAAAATAAAAAAGAGACGGCTCTTCCCGGGTTATATCTTTATCGAGATGAATATGACTGATCTTTCTTGGAACGCCATCCGCACGATTCCTAACGTGATCAACTTCGTGTCTTCCGGAGGGGCGCCGATCCCGATGAAAGACAGCGAGTCGCGGGCGATTATGCATTTGGCCGGATTTGAGACGCCAGACAAGGCGGCGCCGAAAACGGCCAAGATCGAGTTCGACTTCGCGGTGGGTGAAGCCATCAAAATCACCACCGGACCTTTCGCGGATTTCGTGGGGAAGATCAGCGAGATCAACCTGGAGAAGCGCGAGTTGAAAGTGATGGTAGCGATTTTCGGGAGAGATACCCCGGTCTTCGTGCCGTTGAATGAGATAGAAAAGGTATAGTAGGCGGCCTATAAGGGCCGAAGTATGTGGAAGGGCTTCTTCGGAAGTCCGAAAATGCGGAAGGTCGACGATCGCGGCCTTTTGCCCAACCACCAGGAGGAGAACCATGGCAAAAAAAGTCGTCACGCAAGTGAAGCTGCAGTTGCCCGCGGGGAAGGCCACTCCGGCGCCCCTCGTTGGACCGGCGTTGGGGCAGCACGGGGTCAATATTATGGGCTTCTGTAAACAATTCAACGCCGAAACGGCCAATGAGGTCGGCACGATTATCCCAGTCGTGATCACGATCTACGATGACCGTTCCTTTACCTTCATTAAAAAAACACCGCCGGCCGCGTTTTTGCTGCTGAAAGAGGCCAATCTGAAAAATGGGTCGAAGACTCCATTATCTGTAACCGCCGGCAGTGTGACGAAGGCCCAAGTCAGAAAGATCGCGGAGATGAAGATGCCGGACTTGAACGCGCGGGATATCGAAGCAGCGATGAAAACGATCGAAGGCACCGCCCGATCGATGGGTATCGAGATCAAGGGCTAGGGGGCTGACGAGATGAAAACATCCAAAAGATTCCGGGAAATTCAAAAAAAGGTCGATATCACGAAAGAGTACGAACTCTCCGAGGCAGTCAAATTGGTGAAAGAGATCGCGACCGCGAAGTTCGACGAAACGATAGAGATACATTTTTGGGCGAATATCGACCCGAAGAAAGCGGAGCAACAGATACGCAGCCCGATCTCCCTTCCTCACGGAACGGGTAAGACCGTGCGCGTGCTCGTTTTTGCAAAGGGCGAAAAGGCCGAAGAAGCCAAAAACGCCGGGGCTGACTATGTCGGTGCGGAAGATTACGCGGACAAGATCGCCAAAGAGAATTGGTTTGAGTTCGATGTGGCGATTGCGACTCCCGATATGATGCGGGTGATCGGAAAGCTCGGAAAGGTTTTAGGACCTCGAGGGCTGATGCCCTCTCCGAAATCGGGGACCGTCACAGAGGATATCGACGACGCCGTCAAGGGCTTCAAATTGGGAAGAATCGAAGCGCGTAACGACAAGACCGGTAACATCCATCTGGTCGTGGGCAGACGTTCCTTCAAAGACGCGGTGCTGCAAGAAAACATCGAGGCGACGATTCATCAGGTGCTGGCTTTGCGCCCCTCCGGAGTGAAGGGGAAGCTGTTCAAGAAAGTCTCATTGGCTTCCACGATGAGCCCGGGCATCCGCTTGAAGGTCGCCGAGTAGGCAAAATAAAGGAAAAATAGATAAAACGCAGTACACAAGCTGATAAACGGTTCTCGTGCTGTAGAAAGCGGGTTTTGAAAGGTCTTACGACCACCCGCCGAGGCGCGCCGGGTGTCTCCAGGCGGCCTCTTTCGGGGCCGTTTTTGTATAGGAGGTGAAAACATATGTTGACCCGAGTACAAAAAGAAACCATCGTCAGAGAGTTAAAGGACCTTTTTCAGCGCTCGCCAATACTCGCCCTTTTTGATTACAAAGGCCTCAGCGTTCAAAAGATATCGGAACTACGCGACCAGATCCGCGGTCTTGGAGGCGTTCTGCGGGTGGGGAAAAACACCTTGTTGAGAATAGCCATAAAAGAGGCGGGTTTTGAGGATACCAACCTCTTGAACCAGATCAGCGGGACGAACGCAATCCTGTACGCCAAAGAGGACGCGGATCCTATGCAAGTGCTGAGGGCGATGGTGAAATTCGCGAAAGACCAGCCGTTTTTGGTCCCTAAAGCGGCGATTTTCGAAGGACAGGTCTTCATAGGCGAGACCGTCGTGGACCTTTCGAAGTTGCCGTCCCGTGAAGAGTTGTATGCGATGCTGTGCAATCGGCTACACACGCCGATTTACAAGACCGTATACGCGCTCAACGGCATTTTGGCGAAATTGCTGTACGCTTTGGAAGCGATTAAAACAGAAAAAGAGAAAATAGAATAAAACCTGGAGGTGTCAGAAATGACCAAAGAAGAATTGATCAAGGTTATCGAGGATATGAAGGTATCGGAACTGGCCGATTTGGTGAAAGCGTTGGAAGAGAGATTCGGGGTATCCGCGGCTCCGGTGGCCGTGGCGGCGGTAGGAAACGCGGGAGGGGCCGCAGCGGCGCCCGTACAAGAAGAAAAGACCGACTTTAAGGTCGTGATCAAGTCCTTCGGCGCGAACAAGGTCAGCGTGATCAAGGTTGTCCGAGAATTGACAGGTTTAGGGCTCAGAGAGGCGAAAGACCTCGTGGAGAAAGCGGGCTCTCCGGATGCCGTCGTTAAAGAAAACGTTAAGAAGGAAGAAGCAGAGGATATCAAGAAGAAGTTTGTCGAAGCCGGCGCGGAAGTTGAACTGAAATAAGGAGACTTCAGTCTAAAAGAAGGGTATCAGGCTCAGCCTGATGTCCTTTTTTGCTTGTATATTTCGTGAGGTGATAGGGTGAAAACGGAGCGTTTCGGGCGCAGGGAAAGACTCGTATATGGTTCTATCCGCGAAGCTATCAAAGTACCGAACCTAATCGAAATACAAACCAGCTCTTATAAATGGTTCCTCGAACACGGTATCATGGAGGTATTGAACAAGTTTTCGCCGATCCGATCTCAACCCCATCGAGGCGACCTCAGAAAAGATGAGAAGGGCTTCGTACTGGAGTTCGTCCACACCAAGATCGGGGAACCCAAAGAAAACGAAGGTGACTGTAAAGCCAAAGGCACTTCCTTCAGTGTCCCTTTGCACGTCACCGTACGCATCTCCGATATCAACACCAACGAGATGCGAGAAGAGGAAGCCTTCTTTGGTTATATTCCGTTTATGACCGAGAGAGGGTCGTTCATCATCAACGGGGCCGAACGCGTGGTTGTGAACCAACTCGTGCGTTCTCCCGGCATATACTTCGTAGATGAGCCCAACACACCCGGTGCGCGTCCGATTTACGTCGCCCATTTCCTACCTCAGCGTGGCGCTTGGCTGGAGATCATGCTCAACCCCAACAAACACCAGCTTCAAGCGCGGATCGACCGGCGGAGGAAAGTGAACCTGCTGCTCTTTTTGAAAGCCGTCGGTTTCGTAATCGATTCGGAGTTCTTTTCCTACTTCCCGATGGAAGTGGAAATCTTCGAACGTAAAGACCTGGAAACCTATGAAGGCGCGATCGTACTCGATGAGATAAAGAACGCGGATGGCGAGACGCTCATCGCCCCGGGAGAAAAACTCGTTAAAAAAGCTTATGAGCCGCTTTTGGAAGCGGGGATCGAAAAAATAACGATCCTGAATCCTTACATCCAGAAGACCTATGAAAGCTTGGGAGAGGATTTGCAGAAAGCCACGGAAGACGAAGCCGTAATGGAGCTTTTTCGGAAGCTGAAACCAGGGGAAATCCCGCGGGTCAATACGGCTAAGAACTACCTTTACAACCTCTACTTCAGCGAGGAAAAGTACGATTTCTCGGAGGTGGGGCGCTACAAGATGAATCGTCGACTGGATACCGTCTACGATCAATACTTGAGATTCCAAGACAAGTCGAAAAAACCGTCGACGCAGAAGCAGAAGTATGAGGAAGAATCTCAGGTGATCAAAAAAATGGACTTGCTCCTCGCGACGATGCACTTGCTCGACCTCGAGAGGGACCCCAACCTGAGGGACACCAAAGACCACTTAGGCAACAAACGCGTGCGAACCGTGGGCGAACTCCTCCAATCGGAGTTCGAGCGCGGCTTCGTCAAAATACAGAAATTGATACAAGAGAAGCTGACCATCTACAACACGCTGGATAAGGTCTCCGTTCAGAGTTTGATCAACGTCCGGCCGATCATCATCGCGATGAACCAATTTTTCGCCAGCAGCCAGCTATCCCAGTTTATGGATCAGGTGAACCCTCTCTCAGAACTAACGAACAAGAGAAGGCTCTCCTCGATCGGACCAGGCGGGCTGAAGCGGGAAAGGGCGAAAATCGAAGTCCGAGACGTCCATGACTCCCACTACGGGAGAATGTGCCCGATAGAGACGCCGGAAGGGGCCAACATCGGGTTGATCACCTCTTTGTCCACCTTCGCCACGATCGACAGGTTCGGCTTCCTCATCACCCCATACAGCAAAGTGGAGAAAGGAAAGGTCACCGAAGAGATCGTGTTTCTCACGGCCGATCAAGAGGAGTCCTATAAAATCGCTCAGGCGAACACGCCGGTCGCCCCAGACGGGACGATTATGACCGACCGCGTCGTCGTGCGCTTCCACGGCGATATCCGTTATGAGAAAAAAGAGGATGTGCAGTTCAAAGACGTATCGCCGAAACAGATGATTTCTATATCCACCGCCCTGATTCCCTTTCTAGAACACGATGACTCGAACCGGGCGTTGATGGGTTCGAATATGCAACGTCAGGGCGTGCCACTCCTCGATCCGCAGGCGCCTCGAGTGGGTACCGGCGTGGAATGGGTGGCGGCTAGAGACTCCGGGTACGTGGTGTTGGCGAAGTACCCCGGACAGGTGTCGAAGGTCGACGCGAAGGTGATAGAAATACATCGGGCCGACGCAAACGACCGATTGATCTACGAAAAAAAGCAACCCGTGATAGACGTGTACCGGCTGGCGAAGTTCCAGCGTTCAAATCAGGACACCCTCATCAACCAACACGCGATCGTGAAAGCCGGAGATTGGGTTAAAACCGGAGACCCCATAGCCGATGGGCCGGCCACGGATATGGGCGAATTGGCCTTAGGCAAGAACATCTTGGTCGCCTTTATGCCTTGGGAAGGGTATAACTTCGAAGACGCGATCCTGGTCAACGAAAACCTGTTGGCCCGAGACACCTTCACTTCCATACACGTGGAGATGTACGAAGTCAACTCGCGTGAGACCCGTTTAGGCGCGGAAGAGATCACTCCGGATATCCCGAACGTCAGCAAAGAACGGTTGAAAAACCTAGACGAAAACGGTGTCGTACGGGTAGGGGCATTTGTCTCTTCCGAAGATATTTTGGTCGGCAAGGTCACCCCGAAAGGGGAAGCGGAAATCTCTCCCGAGGAGAAGATCATCCGTTCGGTCTTTGGGGATCGCGGTCGCGATATCCAAGACACCTCTCTCAAAGTCCCGCACGGGGTTTCCGGAAGAGTGATCGATGTGAAGGTGTACAACAAATCCGAGGTGGCTGAACTGGGCCCCGGTGTCAACCAGATGATCCGGGTCTACGTCGCCTGCCGGAAACCGTTGGACATCGGAGACAAATTGGCCGGCCGTCACGGAAACAAAGGGGTCGTTTCGAAGATATTGCCATGCGAAGAGATGCCATTCTTGCCCGATGGAATGCCGGTGGATATGGTTCTTAGCCCTTTGGGTGTGCCGTCTCGTATGAATTTGGGGCAGATTCTGGAGACCCACCTCGGGTGGCTGAGCTGGCTAAAAAACGTCTACGTGGCCACACCGGTCTTCGACGGGGCGAAAGAGAACGAAGTCCTGGAAGAACTTTTCTCCTTAAGGCAGAAGCAGAAGATCGAGACTGGAGATGAAAAAAAGGATCCGACGGGGAAGGTCTTGCTCCGTGACGGTCGAAGCGGTTTAACCTTCGACCAACCTATCGTCGTCGGTATTATGTATATGATGAAATTGGTGCACATCGCCCAGGATAAGATTCACGCCCGAAGCGTTGGGCCCTACTCTTTAATCCACCAGCAGCCTTTGGGTGGGAAAGCCCAGTTCGGTGGCCAGCGATTCGGGGAAATGGAAGTGTGGGCGCTCGAAGCCTTCGGAGCGACACACACCCTCAATGAAATGCTGACCATCAAGTCGGACGATGTCGTGGGCAGAAACGAAGTGTATAAGGCGATCTTGAAAAACAAGAACATTCCCGAAACAGGCGTTCCGGAAAGTTTTAAGGTGCTGATTAAAGAGTTGCGCGGCGTAGTCCTGGATACCAAAGTCTTCGATGAAAACGGTAATGAAATTAACCTGGATAGGGATTAAAAGGGAAGGGATGATTTCATGAAAAGGGTAAAAACCGTTCAAATCACGATGGCCTCTCCGGATACGGTTTTCGGTTGGTCGAAAGGCGAGGTCAAAAAACCGGAAACCATCAACTACCGGACGTTCAAACCCGAGAGGGACGGCCTGTTCTGTGAAAAGATCTTTGGGCCGACCAAAGACTACGAGTGCTCTTGCGGCAAGTACAAAGGAAAAAAGTACGAAGGAACCGTCTGCGAGCGCTGCAACGTGCGCGTAGAACCCAAGTCTTCTAGAAGAAAGAATATGGGGCACATTCAGCTGGCGGCCCCGGTGGTCCATCTCTGGTTTCTGAAGAGCACACCAAGCATTTTGTCCAACCTTCTGAATATGACCAGCAAAAACTTGGAGAATATCATTTATTTTGGCTCCAGAAGGATCATAGAAAAGATATTTGTCATTGTCGATAGAAAAGACACCGCCTTCGATAACGGCGACACCTTATACGAGACCGAGCACGATATCTACAGCCTGTTCTGGGACTTCGAAGCCGAACCGGCGGTCACCGTGAAAAACCCCACCGGACCGGTGAAATCGGAGATTCAGGGAATGGTTTCCATAACCGAAGAGGAAACCCATACCGGCAAAACTCTGTACTGGGTGACCGTGACGGATAAGGTCTCAGAACCCTACGCCGTTCACAAAAACCGGACCATCAACTTCAAGGGAGGCCAGGAGATCCAAGCCGGACAACAGCTCGTGAGCGAGCAGACCATTCCGGCGATCTACTCCCCGATCGACGGAACGGTAGAACTGGACGAAGGCTTGGGGACTTTGACCATAGACCCGATCATCACGAGCGGCGACCAACCCGTGAACTTCCAAATCCCTTTCAACGCGAGGGTCACCGTTAAAGACAACGACAAAGTGAAAAAGGGAGACCGTCTGACCCTGGAAGTGACCTACCCTGCGATCCTGGCGGAAAAATCCGGAACCGTCGTGTTCGACAAAGGGCTATCGGTTAAGCCTTTGCCAGATGGTCGACACGAAGCGACTTCCAATGGCAAGGTGCTCATCGAGAACATCATCGAACAAAAACGGTATCCGATCGTCGAAGGCTCTATTCTCTACGTCAATGAAGGGGAGATGGTGGAGAAAGACGCGCATATCGCCGATCGGTTCGTCTATGAAGAGGAGATTCTCTCGCTCACCGAATACCGCATCCTAGAAGAGCATTACCCCGGGATGTTCAACGCCGAAGGCGAAATCGAAAACGACAGACCGATTATGGTTATCACGGAGATTGACCCTGAGGTCTCGACGGAGATCGAAAAAGAAGCCGGCGATATCCTCACCGACAACGAATACGAAGCCTACCGGACGGTTTACCCTGGAAAGATCGAGGCCAGGACCGGCGCGGAGGCCGTGAAGATCCTTCTGACCAAACTGGATCTGGAAAAGATACGCGTAGAGATAGAGAACGAATTGCGAGAGCTTCCGAAATCCAGCGCGCGGGTGATCAAACTCAGAAAACGGCTGCAAATCATCAAAGACCTCTTGCTATCAGGAAACGATCCCACCTGGATGGTCTTGAACGTCTTGCCCGTCATCCCGCCGGAGCTTCGCCCGATGATCCAGATCGAAGGAGGACGGTTCGCGACAACCGATTTGAACGACCTGTACCGCCGGGTCATCAACCGCAACAATCGGTTGGAAAAATTGATGAAGTTGAACGCCCCGGAAGTGATCGTGCGGAACGAAAAACGGATGCTGCAGCAGGCGGTCGACGCGCTCATCTACAACGGGAGGATGTCCAAAGCGATCACCGATCGAGGAGGTCGCCCCTTAAAATCTTTAACCGATCTGCTCAAGGGAAAGAAAGGCCGGTTCCGCAGAAACCTTCTCGGGAAACGGGTGGATTACTCAGGACGAGCGGTCATCGTCGTCGGCCCGGACTTGAAGATACACGAATGTGGGGTCCCCAAGAAGATGGCGCTCGAGCTGTTCAAACCCTTCGTCCTCTCCAAATTGCTCGGGGACGAAACCACTTCCAAGAGCGCTCGTAAGTTAAAAAAGGCAATCATAGAAAAAGAGATGCCTCAGGCGTGGGAGGTGCTCGAAGAGGTGATCCGGGAGCATCCAGTCTTACTCAACCGCGCGCCGACATTGCACAGAATCTCGATACAGGCCTTTATGCCTCGATTGGTCGAAGGGAACGCCATTCGGCTGCATCCCTTGGTCTGTCCGCCTTTCAACGCGGACTTCGACGGAGACCAGATGGCGGTTCACGTACCCCTGTCGGCCAAAGCCCAGGCTGAAGCGAAGTGGCTGATGCTCTCTCGCTACAACATCATCTCGCCTGCCAACGGCGAACCGCTCTCGATGCCGGGGAAGGATATCATTCTCGGGATCTATTACCTCACGATGTGCGAAAAGGATATAGATAAGATCGACGCCAAAGACATCCCCTTCCGTTTCACCAATTTCGTGGAAGTCCTGATCGCATTGGAGCACAGCTCGCATAGAAAAGAGCTTTCGATCGTCAACACCGAAAACGGGCCGACGACGGTGCGTACCAAACAGGAATTGACGCTGCACACGCCAATTCTATACCGATACCGGCTGTCGAACGGGAAGACGAAGATCGTGAAAACGACTCCTGGCCGGGCAATCTTCAACGAGCTTCTACCCGAAGAGTACAAACAATACGATAAAGTGTTCAAAAAAAAGGAGATCAAAAACCTCGTCTACGAGATCTTTAAAAAATTCGGAATCGATCGGACCGCGGATTTGTTGGACGACATCAAGGACCTCGGCTTCCACTATGCCACCGTATCCGGTTTGACCATCTCGGTCAAAGACGTTTTAATCTCCGCCCAGCGGAAAAAGATCATAGAAAAGTCGGAAAAACGGATCAGCGAAGTGGAAGAGTATTATCGATACGGTTTCTTGACGCCCTTGGAACGTTACCGAGAGATCATCAAAATATGGGACGAGTCGACCAGCGACGTGTTGAAGGCGACCGTAAAGAATATGGCGGATCACCCATACAATCCCTTGCAGATGATGGTATCGTCCGGTGCCAGAGGAAACGAAGACCAGTTGAAACAATTGGCCGGTATGCGCGGGCTGATGGCCGGACCGGCGGGGAATATCATCGAGATCCCGATCCGCGCGAATTTCCGTGAAGGATTGAGCGTTCTGGAGTTTTTCATCTCCACCCACGGCGGAAGAAAAGGGGCGGCAGACACGGCCTTACGCACCTCTAACGCGGGCTACCTGACCCGTAGGCTGGTGGACGTTGCGCAAAGCGTGGTCGTCTCGGAATCCGATTGCGGCACCCACAAGGGTATAGAAGCGACGGCACTCCGAGACGAAGAGGTAGAGATCGAGGGACTCGAGAAAAACATCTTCGGCCGGGTCATCGCGGAGCCGATCTACGAACCCGAGCTCGGAACCCCGTTACCACACCCCTTAGTACCGGGAAAGGTCTACGAACGGGATACGATGCTGACCGGCGATGACGCCAAATACCTGGCCAAGTACGAAAAGCGCGTGCCGGTGAAAAAAGAGTACGAGTTCAATCTATCGGAAGATATCCGGAAAGATCGACTGCCTTACTCCTATATCGAACTCAAAGAACACGTTATGGCGCCGACGGGGATGCTGTTGTTTCAGGCCGAAACGCCGGTCAATTTCCACCTCCTTCAAGAATGCAAAAACAACGGTATCCAGAGGATAGCCGTCGTCGAGTATCCGATCGTGGGAAACTTTTCCAAACAGAAGGCGCTCTCCAAAGACGGAAAACGCACGATCGTCGTGGAAGACGAGAAGATAGACCCGGCGACCGCGAGGTTGCTGGTCGAAGAGGAGGTCACCGAGCTCCGGGTCCGACCGACGATCATCATCCGAAACGTGTTCACCTGTGAATCAGAGGATGGCGTGTGCGCGAAATGCTATGGAATGGATTTGTCGAATCACCAAATCGTCAATATTGGAGAAGCGGTAGGAACAGTCGCGGCCCAGTCGATCGGCGAACCGGGGACGCAGCTGACGATGCGTACATTCCATACGGGCGGTATCGCATCAACCGCCGACATCACACAAGGGTTACCACGGGCCGAAGAGCTGTTCGAGGCGCGTAAAAAGCTCAAAGAAAACCCGGCCGTATTCAGTACGGTTCGTGGATTCGTAAAAGATATCAAACAAGAAGAAAACGGGAAAACAAAAGTCTACGTCGAAGACTACGAGGAAAGCATCCACGATTATGAGCTTCCGAGTACCCTGAAAGCGAAAGTCAAGATAGGGGACAAACTGTTGCCGGGGAGTTCTATCTCAACTGGTGCGGTGAGACCTCGGGAACTGATGCAAGAGCTGGATGTCGACACGACCTTCAAGTACCTCTTGAGAGAAATAAAGCGAGTTTACTCCGAGCAAGGCGTCGATATCCACAACAAGCACATCGAGATCATCATCCGGCAGATGCTAGGAAAGGTCGAAGTCGTGGAGCCGGGAGACACCGATTACCTGGTGGGGGACCTCGTTTCATTCCAACAGGTCAAGAAAACGAACGAGATCATCCTGAAATCCAACGCGAAGGTGAACGAAAATAGGAAACGTGTTTTGGACAAAACCGTGAAAAAACGTATCCTGATTTCGCGTGAGGGTGAAATGATCGAGCTTGCGGCGGAGGGGTCCGTGGTTACCGAGGAGCTCCTTAAAGAATTGGTAAAAGAAGGGATCAAAGTGGTCGAGATCGCCGAAGAGGAGCAGACGAAAGAGTATCAGATCAACACCAAAGAGCCGGTGAAATATCGAAGAAAACTTTTAAGGATCACCAAAGCGTCGCTAGAGCGAATTGGCTGGTTGAGCGCCGCCTCGTTCCAACAAACGGCGCAAGTCTTGACTGAAAACGCTCTGAAAGGAAGTATAGACGAGCTGAAAGGCCTGAAAGAAAACGTGATTATCGGCCAACTCGTTCCAGCCGGAACCGGAATGGACTGGTACTCGGCCATAGACTACGAAGAGGCGTTTCATTACGAGCAGAAAACGGCTCCCGGGGCGTAGGGTTGGTCTCATCCCCCGTACTATGATATAATAGGCAGAATTTTTCGGATAATTAGAGGTGAGGTTCAATGAGAGAAAAGATCCATCCGGCGATGCATCGTGTAACGGCCCTGTGCGCTTGTGGAGCGAAGTATGACATATTGACCACGAACGAAAACGTGAAGCTCGACGTTTGTAGCCGATGCCATCCTTTTTTCCAAGGGAAGGGCGACTCCCTGATCATAGACACGGAAGGAAGAATCGACAAATTCAGGAAGCGATACGGGGACAAGATCGGCGGAGCGGGGACAAGATAGTCGGGAGACGTGTCCGAACTGGCTAAGGGGCCGGTCTTGAAAACCGGTGGAGCTACGCTCCGTGTGGGTTCGAATCCCACCGTCTCCGCCAAAAAAGGAGTCTAGAAAAGGATCGCACTACCTTTTTTGCGACTCCTTTTTTGTTTGTTTTTTATTCTCCTTCTATCCGCTAGTATTCTACGCTCGTCCTGCTCGAACGAGGGGACCTTCCGACTCCAGACCCGTCGATGCCCTTTACGACGGCCCACCCAGAATTAGCCCTACCAGTCCAGAGGAAAGGCAGCCTATGGCGGATTCCTTTTCCTCCACACACAGCTGAAAGGACCGGAAAGGCGTTTTTATTAGATACATTGTATATACTCTGTAGGAGGTGTTTAAGATGAAAATTTGCGTGATAGGCGCAGGAAACGGCGGCCAGGCTTTGGCCGGGTACCTTGCCTTGCGAGGAGAAAAGGTCTCTCTTTTCAACAGGAGCAGGAAGAGGATTTCGCCGTTTATGAAAAGTAAGAATATCCGGTTGGAAGGGGCAGTCAACGACATCGCCCACCTGGAATTGGTTACGACGAATTTGGAAGAGGCGGTGAAAGGCAGAGAACTCATCATGGTCGTAGTTCCCGCCTTTGCGCATCGAAGCATAGCGGAAAAGCTGATCCCCTATTTGGAAGACGGCCAAGTGATCCTCCTGAACCCCGGGAGAACCTTCGGCGCTTTAGAGTTCAGTATGATCATCTCACATGCGAAGACGAACAAATCGGTCACCGTGGCGGAAGCGCAAACCTTCGTTTTCGCTTCCCGGGCGTCAAATCCCGGCGTCGTCCATATATTCAGGATCAAAAACGCGGTGCCGGTCGCCGCCCTCCCCTCCTCGAACAACCCGATCGTCGCGGCGATGTTGGAGAAAGTGATGCCCGAGTTCGCGGTCGAGCGTGACGTCCTTTACACCAGTATCAACAACATCGGCGCCGTCTTTCACCCGGCCGCGCTGATCCTCAACGCCGGATGGGTAGAGTCCACTTCGGGAAAATTCGAGTTTTATCTCGACGGGATCACCCCGTCGGTCGCCAGGGTACTCGAAGAGATCGACGCCGAACGCTGTCGTCTGGCCGAAGCGCTTGGGGTGGAGCCCTTGACCTCGAAAGCGTGGTTGGACTACGCGTACGATGTCTATGGCGCGAACCTCTACGAAGCCATACACAGCAATACCGGCTATCAAGGGATCATGGCTCCCCCGAGCATGCAGAATCGCTATATTTACGAAGATGTCCCGATGAGCCTGGTTCCGCTGGCTTCGATGGCCAAAGAGTTCTCTCTCCCCACCCCCACGATCGACGCGGTCGTCCAATTGGCCTCCACGATCATGGGCATCGATTTCGTCAAAGAAGGCCGCACCGTCGAGAAATTCCACCTTAACGGGAAGACCAAAGAGGAGATCATAGAGATCGTGTCGAAAGGGTTGATTCTTTGATGAAAAAGATACTGTGTGGAGCGATCGGAAGCTGCGTACACGTTGCGGGCTTGTACCGGTTCACCCAACTGGCGGAAAAAGAGGGGTACCTCACCACCTATTTAGGCGGAGCCGTTCCCATCCAAAAGATGATCGACGCGGTCGTCGAAGTGCAACCGGATATCGTCGCGCTCAGTTATCGACTGAGCGCGGAAGCGTTGGAGAAGTTATTGGAAGATTTTTTCGCCGACCTCGAGAAGGTCGATCGGCGTAAGCGAGTGTTCTTGTTCGGCGGAACGATAGAAACGGCGGCGATCGCGCGGTCTTTTCCGCAATTCTCGCGACTCTTTGACGGCAGCGAGGATGAGGAGGAAGTCGTTCTTTTCCTTAGAAACCAAACCGCCGAAGCCGAGGAGCAACGGATACCTCCCCAACGGTTGGGCGAGCGGATCGTCTGGAAACGACCTTACCCGCTCATCCGCCACCACATCGGCTTGCCCACATTGGAAGAGACCGGAGAAGAGGTGAAAATCCTCGCGGATTCGCGCTTGCTGGACATCATTTCTCTGGCGCCCGACCAAAACGCGCAACAGTCCTTCTTCAGGCCAAAAGAAATCGATCCTAAACAAGATGGCGCGGGGGGTGCGCCCTTTCGCAGTGAAGGAGACTTCAAGCGCCTCTACCAGGCCTCTCGGCGAGGAAATCACCCGTTGATGCGCTGCTATTCAGGGACACGGGACCTGATCCCGTTCTCTCAGGTATTGATCGATACCATCCACAACGCGTGGGCCGCGGTGCCCATCACGTGGTACTCCGCGCTCGACCGACGTTCGGACAGGCCCTTGTTGGAAGCGATACGAGAAAACCAGCAGGCCATTCGATACAACGCGGAGCGACAGGTTCCGGTAGAGGTCAACGAAGCCCATCAATGGGCCCTACGTTTTGCCCACGATGCGATGGACGTGGCCACATCCTACATCGCCACCTGGAGCGCCTATCGCTTGGGTGTGCAAGAGTATGTGATGCAGTTTATGCTATGCACGCCTCCGGAGCTCTCTCCGAAGATGGACCTGGCGAAGGCGTTGGCAAAGTGGGAGATGGTCCGCCCCCTCGTCGAAGAAAGCGAGAGACGAGGGTCCCCCTTCCGGATTTACAAGATGATACGGACGGGGCTCCTTTCTTACAAAACAGACACCGACCTCTCGAAGGGTCAGCTGACCGCATCGATGTTCTATGGCGCCTTTTTGCAGCCGGACATCGTGCACGTCGTTGCCTATTGTGAGGCGATCCGCCGGGCGACGAGCGTGGAGATACTCGAAAGCGTAAAAATGGTCAAACAAGCGATTAATATGGCCTACCGAGGGTTACCGGACTTATCGGCAGATTCTGAACTCGAGGCGAGAAAAGACCTATTGATCGCGGAGGCATCCGTAATCTTGGATGCGATCCGAAAGCTGGACCGTACGATAGAAGACCCATTGAGTACGCCCGAGATTCTCGAACAGGCGATACTAACCGGCATTTTAGACGCACCCGGGCTCAGCAAAGGCCCGGCGAAAGCGGATGTTAAAACCGGAATCGTGAACGGGGCAAACGAATCGCTGGATGAAAACGGTTCGGTCCTGCCGGAAAAAGACCGAATCGGCCGGCTTGGGGCGCGTCTGGTTTAACGGTTACGGATGAGGGTGTGAACCCCCCCCATTGGAAGGGCTCGCGGGGAATTAAAGGCCGAGTCTCAAGGCGAACTGCCGGTGAAGGACACGCCAACCGTTGTCGAGGAGCAATCGATGAATCGGCTGACTTTGATGGGCGAAATAAAAGGTTGCTTTTCGGCCGCTGAAGGCGCGGGTAAGGCACGCGTAGGCGGTTTCTCCCTCGGAGGGTTTGACCCTCAAATCCCGGATGCATAACGCATCTCCCTGTTTCGTGTATGCGACGCCACCGACGAGCCCCGGGGCATCCAACAGTGTAGAATAAAGGTTGGGCATATCGGACAAAACGTAGGGCGAACAACCCCAAACGCGTTCGGAGCGGTCAAAAGAACAAGCGTCAAGCATAGGAAGATAGCCAACGGAAGCGTCCGGCTCCTTTCCGGCGGTATTACCGTTCCCCGGAAAATGGCCCTCTAAAACGTATACCTGATCGAACTCCTTGAACCCCAAGCCTTTGTACAACAAATACGCGGCGGTGTTTTCGCAGATCACTTCCAATTGGTATTCACGGACGCCCTTCTCTCTTTGGAAAGAGATGACGTCGTTAAAAAAGCGACGCCCAAAACCTCGGCCGCGAAAGGGCTGGAATATTCCAAACCCGCCACAATAGGCGAGCGCGCCGTTTCGTCCGTTCAAACACATCCCCGCCAGCTGCCCGTCGATTTCGCAGGCCAGGGAAACCTCCGGCCGTAGCTTTTCCCTCTCGTACCGCTTCTCCAATTGGGAAGGCGTGAGATGAATCGGGATCACGTAGTCTTCGAAACTACGGTTAAAACAGTCCGTTTGCTCCGAGAGCGAGAGTTCCTCGAATGAAAACAAGCGATAAGACATAGACACACCTCTTCGGGCTATACAAATCTACGCGGTTGAGACGCTGATACCCGTTATTATAGGCTAAGGATAAGAAAAAAGCAACCGACATCACTTCTGGGAACGCCAGACTTTCTGGAAGCGCCATCGCGGCGTAAGCGCTTCTTCTTTTCGCGACGGCGCGATACGCTTTTTTCCCGACCCATCGCGAAACTTTGGAAAAACAAAAGACGGATCGCGGGGTCGTAAAAACCACTTACCACGCGATGACCCACACAGGCATCGCAACGTAAAAAGGACAAAAGACGGATCTCCTCCTCTTTCTATTTTTTGTTGCACCCCGATATTATCCCGACTTTCGACCGGTTTTGGAGAAAAAGGGAAAAAATAAGAAAAAACAACGCTGAAACCCGCATGAAATCGT
>MWEM01000006.1 GCA_002071085.1 Thermotogota bacterium ADurb.Bin062
GTCGATTGTAGTGGCCAACTTTTTTGAGAAAGTGGCTTTTATCGCCGTTTGTAGCACTTTTAGTCGAAAGTTGGGATAGGAGTACCTGGGAACACCGAACTTTAGTTCAGCATCCCTTGGTTTTGTTTTTCGGCTTTTAGCTTGTTGGGAACGCCGAACTTTAGTTCAGCTTGGGTTTTTGGGAGTGCAGAACTTTCGTCCGGCGTTCCCAAGCTGACGCTCACAGAGGAGCACTCACGAAAAAGCACGACTATCGTTTCGTCATTTACCCAGCGCCCGTAGTTCCGACGTTTCGCGTAAAACGGGGTTCGCCAGGGCGTAATCGTAGGCTGTCTTCCCGGAGGCGTCCTGGGTTCCGCCCTCCGCGCCGGCGGCGAGTAGAAGAGTCAGGATTTCAGGATTGCGTGTTTCTTTCGCCGCGTACATCAATGCGGTCATACCCGATTCATCAGTCGCGTCCACGTCAGCCCCCGCTTCGAGCAACCTCTTCGCTATCTGTGAGTTCGGATTGTACCTGGCGGCGAACATCAGCGGCGTAAGCCCGGTAAGGCTTCGGCCGTTAATCGCCGCGTCGGCCTCGAGTAGCACATCGAGGGCTTCGGGGCTCTCGTTGAACCAGGCTCCGAACATTAACGGGGTCCAACCGTCGTGGTCTCCTACGTTGACCTTCGCGCCGTTGGCGATGAGCGCTTCGATAACCACCAGGTCCGGGTTTTCCTTCGCGGCTGCGAACATCAGGGCGGTCAACCCTTCTTGATTTTCTCTGTTCGCATCGGCTTGAGCGTCTAGGAGCGTTTTTATTATTTCGATATGAGAGTCCTCTCGATTGGCAGCCAGCATTAAAGGCGTGAAGCCCGTGTCTCCGCCGTCGTTCGTCTTTGCTCCGGAGTCGATGAGCGCTTTGATGATCTCCGGAGAGGTGTTATACCATGAGGCGAGCATTAAAGGCGTCCAACCGTCGTTATCTCTCGCTTGTACGTCCGCTCCGACATTGACGAGTAGACGAAGGACTTCAGGGTTTTGGCTTTTTTTGGCAGCGAACATCAACGCGGAAAAACCGTCGTTGCTTCGTTGATGGATGGCCGCCCCGGCGCCGATCAACGCGGTGATCACCTCCGTATTGGGGTGCGGATTCGCGCACGCGAACATCAGCGCGGATATCCCGTTGTTATTCTGCGTATCCACCTTCGCACCCGCATCGAGAAGGGCAGCGATGACGCCGAGATTGCCCGTCTCCTTCGCAGAGGCCAGCATCAAAGGCGTAGAACCGTCGACGCTCCGGGAATTCACATCGGCTTTCGCATCGACGAGGAGCCGCACGATTCTCGGATCGGTGTTATACCAAACGCTCACCATCAACGGGGTCCATCCTTCTGTATCCGTAATCGTCACGTCTGCGCCTGCGTCTAGCAAGGCCCTGACAAATTCCGGGTTCGGGTTTTCCTGCCCGCAGGCCAACGCCAACGGGTTCAAGCCGTGGTGGTTGCGGGCACGGGTATCCGCTTTCGCCTGTAATAGAACCTTCAGCACTTCAACGTTCGTATTGTATCGCGCCGCGAACATCAGCGGGCTCCATCCGTTCGCATCTTGGAGGTTGACATTCGCGCCCCGTCGTAGCAAGATCATAACCACTTCGACGTCTGTGTTGTTCCACGCCGCATACATCAGAGGCGTTCTTCCGTCCCGGTCTCTTTCGTCTATTTTCGATCCCAGAGCGAGCGCTTTGTCTACCTCCGAAGCTTTCCCGCCCCCAGCCAACTCGAACAACGTGGTAGAAAACGCCATTCCTGTCATCACGATGATGACTAACAGTCCAATGCATTGTGCTTTTCTCACGGTGATATCGTCCTTTCTTTATGATCGTTCGACCAACGAATATACTTATAGCTCGCATTCGCCTACTTCTTGACGTGATATGTGGAATGCGCTTTTGCCTCGGGTTATTTTTCCGAAGAGGAACGTCGTAGAATCTCCAACCGGTCTCGGTTTTCATATGGGAAAATAAAGAGCCGCCGATCCTCATCTGGAATAGGGTCTTCCCGCTGTTTGCGAATATCCTCGAAAACGACCAAGAGTTCTTCAAGCTTTTCGCAGATATATGCGGTGCATTCCGCGCAGGTCGAGATACCTTTTTCGATAACGCACAGTCGGACCGGACAGTTTTTATCGATAAGTTGCGGGTCTTTCGCCAGGCACCCGTCGCAAATGATGTTTTCGGGTGGGATACGTAACCCGAAATATCGACGCCAACCGCCGCTTAATCGTCTCGGATTTTCCGGATCCGCTTCGATATTGGGTTTATAGGCTAAACAGAGGTCACAACGGTATCCGCAATGCGATATCATTTCTTTCATCGTCATCATTCCTTTCTTTTAGGTGTTACGCTTCTTTGAACACGAAAACCCTCTCTCTGCGAGGGGTTCAAGCGGTTCATCCGGGAATACTCCACGATGTCTCCGTTTTTGCGAAATAAGCTCTTCTCAATTCTCGGTAGCAAATGCGTGGGTATCATTTTTTTCGCTCGGTCTGTTATTTTCTTCTTTCGATTACTGGCCTAATTACCCCTGATCCATAGTCTACACCGCTGTTTTATCTCTTCTGATGATACGCGGTTTTCACGTGCATTCCACAGTCGGGCCTACTCCCACCGACGATTATACGCTCATTACGCGTTCGATAGGCGCGCATCCCACAGAAATTATACCATCTATCGAACTTAAACCATTTCACGTTCCGGATGTTTAAAGAAACCGGGGGTGTTACGTCCTGTTTTATCGGATCGTACGTTTCGGAATCCGGTCCTAGCGCGATGTTCATTAACACTTCTCCCGGCGGTATACCCGGTTCCTCGAGCATCCATAAGCCCGAATTCCGATTTTTTTGATGGCAGGAGATGGGCGTTTCACACCGGCTTTATTTGATATAATATAATAGTCGTGTCCTCGCTAAAAGACTCGAGATAACCCTCGGGCGCACAGCAAGGTTGGTTTCGCGTGGATGTTCTAGAAAGAGTCCGGAATCTTTCTTTCCAGGGTACTAAAAGAAGAGCGAGAATACGCCCTTCTGCCAGGGGGCCTTTCAAGGAAATCGTAAGGATCGACAGAGAGGGAGGAAATCGGAGATGACAGAGAAGAGTAAAACGAAGACCGTCTTCGCCTTCGTCGTTGAAAAAGGCGATAGGAAGTACATCATCAAGAGAGGTCGAAAAGCGACCGAGTACTTCGGGTACTGCGAAGAGGTGGGTTGCGATGTATGGGAAACCCTTTTAGGCATTAAGGAAGCGACTGATGAACCGCTTGGAATGTGGTTGCCCGAAAGGTTCCGAATTCCCGGCACTTCGGAGTACATCCAAGGGGTGGAAGTGCCCTGGCGCTATTCTGGAACCTTGCCTGCGGGATACGACATCTTGGAACTTCCAGCCTGTAAAATGATGATGTTTCAAGGTCCCCCTTTCGTAGACGAGGATTTCCGAGAGGCGATAGGCGAGGTGGAAGAGGCCATCGAACGCTTTGAACCCGGGGTCTTCGGATATGAATGGGCGTACGAGGATGGGCCGAGGGTGCAAGCGGCCCCCGTCGGATCGCGCGGGTATCTCGAAGGGCGCCCGGTTAGAAAGAAAACGAAATAGCGCCCCTTCAGAGATAAAAAACGGCCAAACCGTCTGGAATCCCCCAGGCGGTTAGCCGTTTTGTCTATCCCGAGGTCGCTGAGTCCCCGGTACTCGGCGTACCCTAGTTGGCGTAAGCGACCGAGCGTTTTTCTCGAATAACCGTTACCTTCAGCTGGCCGGGGTACTGTACCTCTTCTTCTATTTTTTTCGCGATTTCGAAGGCCATCTGATCCGCTATCGCGTCGTCCACCTTCTCCGGTATCACGATGATGCGCAGTTCCCTCCCGGCTTGTATGGCGAAGGCTTTTTCGACATTCCCGTACTCGTTCGCGATGCTTTCTAATTTCTCCAAACGCTTGATGTACAGATCGACGGTTTCGCGCCTCGCCCCTGGCCTGGCCGCGGATAACGCGTCGGCAGCGGCAACGATGACCGACTCCGGACACGTGGCTTCGGTTTCGTTATGGTGGTATTGAATCATATTGATGATATCTTCTTTTTCTCCGTACCGTTTTGCGAGCTCTGAACCGATCATCGCGTGAGAGCCATCAACCTCGTGATCGACCGCCTTACCGATATCGTGTAACAAGGCGCCGCGCTTCGCCCGCTCTACGTTCAACCCCAACTCGCTCGCCATCAGCGCCGCTAGTTTCGAGACCTCTATCACGTGTTCCAAGACGTTTTGCCCGAAGCTCGTACGGAATTTCAAGCGTCCGATCAATTTCGTCAATTCTCCGTGTAGGCCTTTGATGCCAGTCTCGAACAGCGCGTTTTGTCCTTCCTCTTTGATCTGCTTGATGATTTCGTTTCGGGCTTTTTCGTACATCTCTTCGATATTCGCCGGGTGTATTCTCCCGTCGACAATCAGCTTTTCCAACGTCAATCTGGCAATCTCACGTCGAAGTGGGTTGAAACAGGAGATGACGACCACCTCAGGGGTATCGTCGATGATGAGGTCTGTTCCCGTAATTTTCTCGAACGCGCGGATATTCCGACCTTCCCGCCCGATAATTCGACCCTTCATATCGTCCGAAGGGAGCGGTACGGCGTTGACCGCCAATTCGTTGACGTATTCGGACGCGTGTCGTTGGATGGCCGTCGACACAACCCATTTGGCTTGCCGATCCGCCTCGTCCGCATAGGTGTCCTTGATTTCCTTAAACATCTGCGCGATATCGTGTTCATATCTTCTCCTCGTATGATCAAACACGATTTCTTTCGCTTCATCCTCGGTCATCCCCGCTATTCGGAGGAGCTCCTCCTTCTGGGCATTGACCAATTGTTCGATCTCTTTTTCTTTCTCGTTCACGCTGTTTTCTTTGTTCCGCACCTGTTCTTCTCGTTTGATCAGCT
Source organism: Thermotogota bacterium ADurb.Bin062 (assembly GCA_002071085.1). Classification (GTDB taxonomy): domain Bacteria; phylum Thermotogota; class Thermotogae; order MWEM01; family MWEM01; genus MWEM01. The sequence goes on from MWEM01000006.1 coordinate 4,964, forward strand.
GTTCTTCTCTCAAGGATAGAGCTTCGTCCCGTTTATCCAATTTGGATTCGGTTTTCTTCAGTTCTTCCCGTTGACGGTTCTTTTCGGTCAACGCTTCCTCTTTGATTTTGTGCGCTTCCTCTTTGGCGTCAAGCCGCGCGTTCTTGACGATATCCTCCGCTTCGCGTTTCGCATCTTTCTTTATTTCTTCCGCAGATTGATTCGCTTCAACGAACTCTTTCTTCAGTTCTTCTCGAGTTTTTTCTGTTAAAAACTTGCGGTAATAAAAAAGGCCTATCCATCCTCCGAAGCAAAACGCGCCGATTGCCAGGAGGATCCATAAGATCACATCCATTGTGCCACCTCCATATATATAAGCCACCATATTAGTCGCGGTCTTCGAGCACCTCCAATGCCTGGCCGATATCTTCTGACTCGAATCCGCGCTTGAGCATTTTGGTTTTCCACCTATTCGGGTCGAAGGACTTCTCCTTCGACGCCCATTGCGCGAGGAGCGCGGGTATGTCTTCTCTCTTCGATAGGGCTCGCCACGCTTCCATAATCTGATCTCGCGCAATCCCCAACCGACTTAACTCTTCTCGTAAAACGTATATCCCTTTTTTCTTCAATGTGAGCCCCTCGTAGAGATACATTCGGAGGAAACGATCGTCGTCGAGGAGTCCTCTTTCTTTCAACCTTTCGATCAAGGCCTCTATCGACTCGCTGTCAAATCCTTTTTCCGCACATCTTTCTCTAGTTTCCCACTCCGTGCGGATGCGATATCTAAAAAGAATTCGGGCGTAGTCGTCTATGGCCTTAATCGCGTCATTCATCCGTCTGGATTTCTCCGGACGATGGCTTTCGCAGTCCATGCTTCGCCCGGACACGCTGTTCGATCTCTTCGGCGACAGCGGGGTTATTTACGAGGTAGTCCACAGCCGCGTTTTTTCCTTGACCTAAGCTGGTTTCCACGCCTTGGGAGTTAACGTAGCTGAACCAGGATCCTTTCTTCTGTATGATCTCTGTCTCTACCCCTACCGTGACGAGTTCGTTCTCTCTCACGATGCCTTTTCCGTAAAGGATATCGAACATAGCCTCTCGGAAAGGGGGCGCTACTTTATTTTTGACGACCTTGACTCGCGTCTCCGATCCGATGGACTCGTTTGAATCCTTAATGGTACCGATCCGGCGAACGTCCAGTCTAATCGAAGCGTAAAATTTCAAGGCCATCCCTCCGGTTGTCGTTTCCGGGTTTCCGAAGGCGATACCGATCTTCATACGCAGTTGATTAGTGAAAAAGACACAGGTCTTCGACTTGTTCACGATGCCCGAAAGCTTTCTGAGGGCCTGGGACATCAAACGAGCTTGGAGACCCATCTGCATATCGCCCATATTCCCCTCTATCTCCGCTTTTGGTACCAACGCGGCCACCGAGTCGATGACGATGATGTCCACCGCTCCACTCCGTACGAGAGTTTCAACGATCTCCAAAGCCTCTTCTCCACAATCGGGTTGCGAGATCAGGAGCGACTCGAGGTCAACGCCCAAGTTTTTCGCGTAGATAGGGTCAAGGGCGTGTTCGGCATCGATAAAGGCCGCGACCCCCCCCTTCTTCTGGGCCTGCGCGATCGCGTGCAACGTGATCGTAGTCTTTCCGCTCGATTCAGGACCGTATATCTCTATGATACGCCCGCGGGGATACCCGCCGACGCCCAAAGCGATATCCAACGATATCGATCCGGTAGGAATAGTTTCGATATTGGCGTTTAGGGAGTCCGAGCCCATAATCATAATGCTGCCCTTCCCGAAATCTTTCTCTATTTGGTGTATGGCCGAATCCAGAGCTTTCTTCTTGTCTTTGTTCGTGATTTCCATGTCGCCTCCTTTTTTAATTAAGCCCCTTCATTTTTATTGTATTTACCGAGGCACGTGTATACCGGCCCTTGCGGCGTCAAGACGGACTTGAATAAAAAAACGTGCCGCACGGTGAAAATCATAGACGGAATTTCTATTTGTCGAATAAACGCGTGCCACTGATCAGGAACCTTTTTAAGTCTCCCGAGCGTGATATGCGCGCTCTCGGAGTCGATCGGATCCGTTTGAAGGGGCAAGAGCAACCGTGTCAATTCATCGGCCAATGCCGAAAAGGCTCCGTGCTTCTTGATCCCCAACCAACACACGGTGGGCTTCCCTCCCTTTTTAAAGAAGCCCAGTCGATCCGTTTCCAAAGCGAAAGGGGCAAATTGTAAGTTTTTTTCCAATAGCCCACTCAGCCTTTGGATTTCGTCAGGCGTTCTTTCTCCCAAAAAGAGCAGCGTGAGATGAAAATTCCCGCTTTTTACCCAAGATCCCTCAAATTGCCTCTGTTGAAGTTCGAGACTCGCTTTTAACGCTTCGGATTCGATCTCTTCGCTGATTTTTAAAGCTAAGAAGGCTCTCATGTTTTCCCTCCCTTTTTCGGCAAGTACGTCAAACCGGAAACCACCGTAACGGCGACCGTGATCCAGCTGAAGAGGACGAGGGCCGAGTCCGGGAAGAGGGGGGTGATCCGTTGCGCGAGCAATATCCCGATGAAGACGAGCTGTATGACGGTTTTCAACTTGCCCCACCAATTCGCCGCGACGATTGTGCCCTTCGAGGCGTAGATCATCCGTAATCCGTTGACGAAGGTGTCTCGTAGCACGATCATCGCCACGACCCAATAGCTCGCGGCCTGCAGGTAGGTTAACACGCATAGGATACCTGTAACGAAGGCTTTGTCGGCCAATTGATCGGCGAACTTGCCTAAATCCGTCACTTCTTTGTGCTTTCGCGCAACGTAACCGTCCAACCAATCGGAAAGCGCGCCCAAGATGTAGAGGACGAACGTTAACCACAGGAGCGCGCGGTTGGTTCCTCCGAGCTCGATCAAGAGCATGATGGCCGGAGTGATGAGAACTCTGAATAGGGTGATTTTCGTGGCGTTCGTAATCGTCATGCCGGTGTCCCTCCCAAATCGTAAACGTCGGTTTCCGTGACCCGACAGGTATAAAACTCGCCCAGTGTCAATGTCTCATCGGTATAGATATCGAACGATCCGTCGATCTCTGGGGCATCGCGTATCGTTCGCCCCACGTAATGGGAGGGCGCCGTTTCAACCAACACGCGAACGACCTTTCCGAGAAAGCGGCGGTTCTTTTCGTAAGAGAGCTCTTGCTGTAAGGTCATAATTTCGTCGAGGCGGCTCGCCCCTTCCTTTGCGGAGACCCTTTGCAGTCTTTTCCTGTTCACCGGAGCGCCCCGTTCTGAAGAGAAACGGAAGACACCGAGCCGGTCAAACTGGATTTCTTTCAGAAAAGCGACCAGTCGGTCGAAATCTTGCCGGGTCTCGCCTGGGTAACCGACCATTACGGTAGTGCGGAGGACCGCTTCTGGGATGCGTTCGCGGATCAGTTTGAAGATCGTGCGGAGTTCCTTTTGTGACTTGATCCGGTTCATCGCTTGCAGCACCGAATCGGAAGCGTGCTGTATGGGGATGTCGAAGTAGGGGAGCACCTTGTCGCACGCGGCGAAGCTTTCTAACAAAGGCAGATCGAAATGATCGGGGTGGATATAGAGGACACGAACCCAAAAATCGCCCTCGATGGCGTTGAGCGCACGTAACAGATCGGGCAGCCTCCGCTCGCCATCCCGGTACTGGGTCGTATCCTGATCGACCAGGATCAATTCCTTCTTCCCTTTACCCACGAGCTCTTTCACTTCTTGGCAAATATGGGTGATCGGTCGACTCCGGTGGGGACCTTTAATAAACGGAATGGTGCAAAACCCGCAACCTCTGTCGCACCCGTCTCCTATCTTGACATACGCGTAGAAGGGAGGGCTTTCGAAGTATTGGGAAGAGAGCGCGCAAGAGGTGTCGGGGTCCTCGGCGTGCAAGACGAGGGGTTGATCGGTTTTCTCTCGCCAATGCGAGAACAAACCCTCTGAAATTCGCTCCACAGGCAAGACACCGATGAGCCCGTCCAGTTCTGGGATCTCTTTTTGCAAAGCTTTTATAAACCGCTGAACCAAACAGCCCCACGCGTAAACCCGCCTTCCGGGCTGTTCCTGCTTCCACCGCAAGAGGTATTCCAGTAGCGTTTCGATCGATTCTTTTTGCGCGTCTTGGATGAAGGCGCAGGTATTAACGACAACGACTTCCGCGTCTACCGGGGTCGAAACGATCTGTCCCCCGGAAGCGAGGAGGCGCTTCAACATCTGGCTGTCCGCTTCGTTCTTGGGACAGCCCAAGGTTTCGATATATATTTTCATACAAAATTCCCTTCATCGAGTTATCCTTTTCTACTCTTCCCATAAAGCAACTTGCGTTTTTCTAGGTACCCCTCCCGTATCTTGGTCAACGGCTCGAGGTACTCTTGCGCGCGATAATTGGGATAGGTGTAGGGCAAAGGTGTAAACGCGCCGTCCACGTACATTAAGGTAATTTCGGCATATATGCCTCTTCCCAGATAAAGACGATTGGCCCAATGTTTGGTCGATGCCAGAACGAATTGGGTATGATGGATATAGCCTGAATCCAAGTTTATCGTGCGCTTTCCGTCGGTTTGCAAAGCGTTCTCTATCTCATTCGTCGCGATTTTGATCGACGGTAGTTCGTACGGATGCACCAATTCCTTGAAACTGATCAATCTGCCTTGAATCGGGCCGTTCCCCATCTCGCGGTCATAGTAGAAGGTGTATTTTCCGAAATCCAACAGTTCGGATGTGTAGTCCGTCTCTCCAAATCGCTCGATCAAGATCGGTAGAGCCGTTTCCAACCGATAGTCGATGAACGCGCCGAACGCAAAAACCACCAGGTTAACCAGCTCGAGTTGACGAATACGGCCCAAGTTTAACGCACCTCAAATTCTGTCCAGCTTACTTCTTTCTCGTACTGGCCATATTGTATCACAACTACGCTTTTATCGGGATTCGATATCTTCAGCGGGCCACTCGAGGAAAACCGGAGGCTCTCTCTGCTCGCGAGCGCGTAGGTGTTGTGATTACTCGTGAGGGTCACGATCCCGGGACCATCGTTGCGTATACGGAGCTGGGTTTCTTCTAAAAGCTTTACGACCACGAGGGTTTGCGTGAGGATGACGATCGCCAAAATACCGGCCAAGTATTTGAGCCAGCGGGTGAGAGGACCAACCCGCGTTTTCATACGAGACAGGTGCCGCTCTTTCTCGCGTTTCGTTTCATAGTCGGTTAACCCGTCCGAGTATTGATCGAAGACGCGCTGCTCCGGTAAACCGAGCAAAGCGGCGTATCTTTTAAGGAAGTCTTGCAGATAGATCGCCGGTATCTCGTTGAAAGACCCCGTCTCCAACCGGTCGACGGTTTCGACGGAGATATGCGTTTTATCAAAGACGTCCTCCGGGGTCAAGAGGAGGTAGTTCCGGCGTTGCCGTAACATCCGCCCTAACTCCTGCCATTGGCCGATTGGACGCGTCATTTCGGAAGCCTCCGTCCCTTAGAAGTGCCCCGAGGAGGCTTTTTCTATCCGGTTCATCAGGGCCAAACCCAAACCGACTTCTTCGAATCCTTCGATAATCCCCCATCGATAACCGAGCGCGTCCACCGTACGCAAGGAATGAAAGAGGTTTTGAGCGATACTGTAGAGGTTTGACCGGCTTCCCATCGAGATAGCCGAATACCCTCTGGCGGAGTGGTAGTTGATCGTCTCGGCCGTTGCCAAAATCAGGGCCTCTTTATCTTCACCGCGTAAGCGAAGATAGAGCTCTTCCGTGTCTTTGGCGAGTTTGGTCAGGTTTCCGGTCCAGGGGATGATCGCGATGGCGGCTTCCGGCGCATAGTGCCGGTATTTCATACCCGGCGCGAGGGCCTTCGAACTTTTCAGGTTGATTTCGAGGTTGGGGATGATCTCCTTCAACTTTTCCACGGTGATCGGTCCGGGCCTTAACAATACGGGCGGCGTTTGGAGCAGGGAGATGATCGTGGATTCCAATCCGATCGTGATCGGCCCGTTATCGATGATCCATTCGACCTTCCCCTCCAATTCTCGCAAGTGTTCAGGCCGAGTGGCGCTGGGTTTGCCGGAGATATTCGCGCTGGGCGCCGCGATCGGTTGGCCAGCCGAGTTGATCAATATCTGCGCTACGGGATGCGAAGGGAATCGAATGGCCACCGAAGGCTTCCCGCCGGTGATCTTGTCCGAGACGCGCTGAGATTTCGGCACAACAAAAGTAACAGGCCCAGGCCAAAATCGTTCCGCGTATAGGAAAAAAAGATCCGGAGTGGATTCGTGTATCAGGTCCAACGCTTGATTGATATCGGCGATATGGACGATCAAGGGATTGTCCGCGGGGCGGCCCTTCACACAGAAGATCCGTTGAACGCCTTTCGCGGCGTAAATACCGGCGCCGAGTCCGTAAACGGTTTCGGTGGGAAAAACGGCCAACTCACCCCTCGTTAAAGCCTCTGCGGCCGGTTTGATCTTCTCTTGTATTTGAAAAAGAGAATGCTTGTCGGTGAGAACAACGCGCTGGGTGGAAACCACCGAATCGACCGCATTCTCTTCGTTTTCCGGGAGAAGCCCGTGGTGTTTCTCGCTTTGATCCATGCTCCACACCTGATTTAACTTTTAAATAAAGACTTAAACAACCTCCAGAAAGTCGGTTTCGAGAGTTTGTAATCCTCCTGCAAGGGGACTTTGTGGCCTAACATCCGTCGAGCGACGTTCGTGAATATTTTATTCAGCTCGTTGTCGCTCTCGAAGGCGATCGGGAGCCCGCGATTCGATCCAATGACCACGGCTTCAGAATCCGGCACGATCCCTACCAGCGGGATCGCCAAAGTTTTAGTCACATCGTCGATCGATAGCATACCGCGCTTTTCGGCCACATTGGGCCGAAATCGGTTCACGATCAGGAAGATGTTCTCTTCAGATATTTTGCTCTTTTCCAGAAGCCCGGTCACACGGTCGGCGTCGCTCACCGCCGTATACTCGGGATTGGTCACGATGATGGCAGCGTCCGCCGCGACGACTGCGTTTCGAAACCCGCTCTCGATTCCCGCGGGAGAATCGATAAGGATGATGTCGAAGTTCGGTCGCAACTGGGCGACGACCTTCTCCATATCTTCGGGCTTCATCATTTCTTTCGTTGCGATCTGAGAAGCCGGCAGAAGATAGAGGTTTCGGCTGGTTTTATGACGAACCAAAGCTTCCATAGAGCCGACCTTCTCGGTGATTACGTCTATGATCGTGTACAAGATTCTGTTTTCGAGGCCGAGCACCACGTCGAGGTTTTTCAACCCTATGTCCGCATCGATCAAACACGTCTTCTTTCCCAGACGAGAAAAAACCGCTCCGAGGTTGGCCGTTACCGTTGTTTTACCGACACCGCCTTTTCCGGATGTGATCACGAAAACTTGTCCCACCTTCAACCCCCTCACTTTTCATTCTGTCCGCGATCGGACAAAAGAGTCAACAAGGCCTTTGACGCGTCGCTTTGAGCCATTTGGCGCTCGATATATCGGACGACCTTCTCGATATTCGCGAAGAAGTCGCCCCGTAAAGAACACCCGGAAGCCTTCAGATGGCCGCCGCCTCCGAAATAGGCGGCGACTTGAGAGACATCGAACCATTTCTTCGAGCGGAAACTCACGCGGGTGTCCCCGGCCTCGGATTCGACGAACAGGACCGCGCATTCGGTCCCCTTGATGGATCGCAACTCACCGATGAACCCGGCGGTATCCTCTTCCGTGCATTCGCACTCCCGGAGCATCTCTTGCGTGATATAGGAATAGACCAGTTTACCGGAGAGTAAAATTACGAGTTTTTGGATCATCCGGGTCAAGAGGTGGAACTCCTCCGTTTTTTTGTTCTCTAAAATGGTGGAGGCGTTGAAGTAAGGTTGGGCGCCCTGTTCCATTAAAAAGGCCGCATCTTTGAACAAATCGGCCGTCGTGTTGCTGTAACGGAAAAATCCGGAATCCGTCTGCAACCCTAACATATTCACGGTCGCCAGGACCGGGTCGTAGGGCACGCCCAGACGTCGATTCAACATCAAGATCAGCTGGGCCGTCGCGGAGGCGGTGGGCTCTACCCACTGCACCGTTCCGAAGGAAAGCGCTGAACGGTGGTGATCGATGACGCAGGAGGGCTTTTCATCCAACCATTTAGCGAACCGACCCATACGATCGGGTGAAGACCCGTCGAGGAAAATTAGCGCCTCGAACCCGTTGTCTATCGGATACCCACGGATTTGGTCGCACAAAGGAATCGACTGAAAGACCTCTGGGATGGGCCAATCGATCGCCGCTTGGGTTTCTTTACCCAGACGACGTAAACCAAAACTCAAGGAAAGTACGGAGCTAATCGCGTCTCCATCCGGCTGTATGTGACTCACGATCAAGAAAGAGCGGTACCTTTCCAAAAACGCCGTCACCTCTGCGGCTTTTTTTTCAGAAATCACGGCGTTTTTGTCTCCGTATGAGTTTTTCCTATCTTTTTTTCGTACATTCTTTGATCCGCCCTTTCCAACGCGGATCGAGCGGAGTCCGTCCCGAGAACTACCGTGAAACCGATGGTCACGTTCAAGGTCACCGGAAATTTCGTCTCGTACACCTCGCGTTCGAAGCGCTGCGTGAAACGGAGCAAGTCCTCCTCGGAATCGATGATTAACAACACGACGAATTCGTCTCCTCCGAACCGATAAGCCCGTTCCCCTTTCCGGATGCTGCTAAGGATGCACTTGCCGAAGAGCGAGAGCACCGAATCGCCGGTGATGTGCCCGAACCGGTCGTTGATGCTTTTAAACCGGTCGATATCCATAAAAACGATCCCAATCTGGTATTTCGCCCGTTTGACGTTTTCGATATGGGTGCGTAGGTCCTCCAGAAGGGTTTCTTTATTGTACAACTTCGTCAGCGCATCAATATGAGCCTGTTCAGCGACCTTTTCGAGGGCGTCGCCCAGCACTTCCTCGATAATCACGTCGTGTAAGATCATGGCGAAACCCAAACAGGTTCCTTCACCGTCCGTCAAGCGGGCGCTATACAGTCTCATATGGGTTAATAAGCCTTCCGGAGTCTCGATCCACACCTCGAGCGAGGCCGCATTTCCACGTAGACAGTGCATCTCTAAGAAGTACTCGAAAGAGATTTTTTGACCGAAGACGTCAATCATCGTCATAGCCTCATCGAAGGTTTTACCGACGATCTTCTGCGCGGTATGGCCCGTTATCAAAGAGGCGCCGCTATTCCAAAACAAAAAACGCCCTTCTTGATCGACGATCGCAACGCCGGTGGAAAAGAGGTCGAGCGTGTTGATCATAGATTGGAAGGATATTTCGCGCATCTCATCACGTTCCTTTCGTTTGCGCTTCTATATGAGATTATAGCATAAACCAGCGGATCGCCAAGTAAGCCGTAGCCACGGTCAAACCGATCAAGGTCACGCTGAGCCCTTCTTTGAAGAAGGCCAAATACTTTACCTTTCCTTTGTAGTTTTTTTCGATCAAGCCGACCGCAACCATATTCGCGGCCGCGCCGCTAAAGGTGGTGCTCCCTCCCAAACCTGTGCCCAAGGCCAAAGCCCACCACAGTTCATAACTGTGCGGAATCGTCCCTTGAAGCGATTGCACGATCGGGATAAAAACCGTGGTGATGGGGACCGCACCTATAATACCTCCGAGTAACCCTGAGACCCACAAGACCGTCAAGACGACGAAAACTGGGGGGACCTGCATCCGCGAGATGGCCGTCGCCACGGCCCCGGTGATACCCACGTCCTTGAGGGCTCGCGTTACAGCAAAAAGCCCGAGGAAAAAGAAAATCGTTTCCCATTCGATCTCCGTAGAGATAGAATGAAAATCGCGCTTACTGAGAATAAGGATAATGATCGCGCCAAACAATGCTATTAAGGACGGCTCGTATTCGAACACGGAATGAAGTAGGAAGCCGAGAATGACGAACCCAAAAACGATCAGGCTCTGCTTGAACAGTTTTCTATCGGTGATCGCCTTTGAGGGGTCTATCGAAAGCAAGCGCTCGAGTTTTTCCGATGGGATTTGGGCGAGCGCTGCATTCTTCTTACGGAAATATAAGGTGTAGATGGCCAAAACGATCAAGGTGGGCCACAGCATCACCGACGAAAACTGGATGAATCCGGCATTCGCAGCACTCCCGATGAGCAGGTTGGGCGGATCCCCGAGGATCGTCGATGTACCGCCTATATTCGCGGAAAACAACAACGCGAGAATGAGCGGGGTCGGGTTAATCTGTATCGAATCGGCTATGAGGAAGACGATGGGGGCGAAGACGAGGATGGTGGTGACGTTATCAAGAATGCTTGACAGGAGCGCGGAGGCAACCAGCATCAAGAGGGTAATCCGTAACATACGGCCTTTAGACAGTTTGACGATCCAGGCGGTGATGAACTCAAAGAATCCGGTCGACTTTAGAACGCCTACGATGATCATCATTCCTATGAGAAGGCCGATGGTGTTGAAATCGACGTACTCGCCCACCGATCCAACGGTCAGTTCCGGAGAAACCTTCAATAGGAGAATGAGAATTCCGGCGGCGAACGCCACTACCGATCGGGGGTACTTCCCCTGCATAATCAAAGCGTAGGCGATGACGAAGATCGTAAACACCACAATGGTTATCAATAGACTCCCTCCCTCATATCTCGACACGCCGAAGTATATCACAATCGTCGGGATCGTAAAAAGCCCATAAGGTAAAAAAATAGGGGCTTTCGCCCCTATTTCAATAAATGGGCCTTTAAGGGTAGATCCCTCGCAACTTCGTCACCGTGGCCACTTTTTCTATAGATACGACGTAGGCAGCCGAACGCATATCGGTGTTGTACTTCTCTTTCGCCCCCGCCACATCGGCGAAGGCCTTTCTCATGAGCCGATGCAAGGCTTTTCGTACCTCGTCGATATCCCAGAAATACCATTGCATACCCTGTACCCATTCGAAGTAGGAAACTGTCACACCACCGGCGTTGGCTAAGAAGTCCGGAACGATGAAAACGCCTTTCTTCAGAAGGATTTCGTCTCCTTCCGGAGTGATCGGACCATTTGCCGCTTCGACGATAATTTTCGCTCTCACGTTATTGGCGTTTGCACCCGTGATCTGATTCTCCAAAGCGGCCGGAATCAGAATATCGACATCGGAGGCGAGCAATTCTTGGTTTGAAATCTCGCGATCTGCGTTCGGGTAGCCTTTGATCACTTTGTTTTTCGCGCAGTAGCCCATCAGATCGTTCACATCGAATCCGGAATCCTTATAGTACCCGCCGGAGATGTCGCTGATCGCGACGATCTTCGCGCCAAGTTCTTCGGAGATGAGCCGGGCCGTGTGCTGTCCCACGTTCCCAAACCCTTGAACCGCTATCCTCATCTGATTCAACGGTTTGTTGACCTTGCCCTTGTCCGTCAGGTACTTGACGACCTCTTCCGTGCATACGCGCACGCCCCGCCCGGTGGCTTCGGTCCTGCCAAGGGAGCCGCCGAGCTCCAGAGGTTTTCCTGTGACGATGCCGAGAACCGGTTCTCCGACGTTCATGCTGTAGGTGTCCATATACCAACCCATAACCTTACCGCTCGTGTTCACATCGGGGGCGGGAATATCCGTCTTTTCTCCGATAATGACCTGAATCTCTGAGAAATATCTTCTGGAAAGTCTCTCCAGTTCGCCTTCAGAGAGAAGAGTGGGATCCACCTTTACACCGCCTTTTCCCCCGCCGTAAGGAATCCCCACAACCGCCCCTTTCCACGTCATCCAGAAGGCTAAGGCTTTCACTTCGTCCAAGGTGACATCGGGGTGATACCGGATACCGCCTTTCGCGGGTCCCCTGGCGACGTTGTGCTGAACGCGGTGACCGGTAAAGACTTTGATGCTACCGTCGTCCATCTTAACCGGAAAGTTGACGGTGAGTTCTCGTTTTGGATAGGCCAAGACCTCTCGCATACTCGGTTCTAACTTCATAATGTCAGCCGCTTTGTAAAATTGTTTCAATGCGTTTTCAAATAGGCTCACGTATCTCCCTCCTTTGGAATTGCTGTTCTCACACACTCTATTGTACCCAAAACCAACGAAAAATCCAAATCCGAGTTATCCGTACTTCAAGTCTTTCCACTCGAAAAACCCCTAGAAGGACTCGGTTTCCTTACCAAAGTCGAGGAAAACCCGCTGCTCGTTCCGATTACCCGCGATTCAGACCTCTCTCGTGCTCTATTGACTGTTGACTAACTTCATGATAGTATCGCTCCGTGAACAATCCCGGATGCCCACAGATTTCTTTCTTTCGCCAAACCGATGACAGACGGGGAACAGGGGGAGGCGTAACGTGTCCGAAGCGATACTGGAAGTGAAAAACCTGAAAAAATATTTCCAAACTGTCAAAGCGGTGGACGACATCTCTTTCAATGTGAATCGCGGCGAGGTATACACCATGTTAGGCCCGAATGGCGCTGGAAAGACCACGACCTTAGAAATCATCGAGGGGATTCGAAAAGCCGATGAGGGAGAGATCAGCTTCTTTGGAAAAAGGATGAAGTATGTCGATCGTAAAACGAAAGAAAAGATCGGCGTTTCACTGCAAACAACTGCATTCATCCCCCATTTGAAGGTCAAAGAGACGATCGCGCTATTCGCGTCCTTCTTTCAAAAATCTCTACCCGTTGATGAAGTGATCGGGTTCGTCTCCCTGGAGGAGAAGAAAAACGCTTACGCCGAAAAGCTATCCGGAGGGCAAAGACAGCGGTTAGCCATCGCCTGCGCTCTCATCAACGACCCCGAGTTCGTATTTTTGGATGAACCGACCACCGGTTTGGACCCTCAAGCTCGGCGCAACATCTGGGACATCATCGAAAGCTTGAAGTTACGGGGGAAGACAGTCTTCCTCACGACCCACTATATGGAAGAGGCTCAGAAACTCAGCGATCGCGTGTGTATCCTGGATCACGGCAAGATCGTGGCAATCGATACCCCCGAAGGGCATATTATGAAGCTGGGAGAACGGAACTTCATCGAATTTTCCTGTCCAATGAGCCCGGAGGACATCGCCGAGCTCAATTCTTGGAATGGAGAACCGATCAAAATGGAAGAAGAGAAGGTCATTTTACCAACAAAAGACCTTTACGGAAATCTAGACAGGTTAATGAAGTGGGCGAACCAAAAATCGATCATCCTGAACGACATCAACATACGCCGCCCAAATTTGGAAGACGTCTTCTTGGACAAAACGGGAAGGAGGTTGCGAGACTAATGAATCTCGTATTCCTCAAATCCATATTCCTGTCGAGTATCCGGGAATCTGAGGTTATGTTCTGGTTTTTTTTATTCCCGGTATTGCTCCTGACCATACTGTGTGTCATATTCACGAATATGGGGACGGAAGGCATCCATTTCACTGCCGCGGTTCTAGACCAAGGGGGAAACGGCGTAGGATCGACAATCGTTCGCCAGATCTTCGATGAGATCAGTGCCGAGAAAGAAGGACATACCTCGCTTTTTTCGATACTCCCTGTCAAGACGCGTGAGGAGGGAGAACGGTTCCTCAAAGAGCAGCGGGTCCACATTTTCATAGAAATCCCCGAGGACTTCGATCCCAAGTTCAGCCAGATTTTGTTCTTCTCGCGTTTCGTCGGCACTAAGGCGCAAGCGCCCAGCATCTTCATTCATCAAGTGAAGGTTAGGGATGCCTCCTCGCTTGCGACCGAAATTATGAAACAGATTCTTACGATGATCAACGGGGAAGCGGCGAAGCGGATGGGGGTCACCCTGCCTAGCGTGACGGTGGAAGCGAAAACGGTCGGCGCTGTCCAAACCTTTTCTATGGCTGACTTCATGTTCGTGGGAGTCGTCTTGATGTCCTTTTTAAGCGCGGGCTTCTTTGGTCTGGCTTCAGACATCACCACCTATAAAAGTGAGCATATCTACAAACGTATCTTCGCCACGCCCGCGAGAACGAGAGATTTTTTTTTCGGAGAGCTGATTACTATCCTCTGTATGTGCGCCATCTCTTTTACGCTACTCTACCTGTACGCAAGCGTCGTTTTCCACATATCCCTCGACATCTTCAAACCGGGCGCCCTCATTTACGTGCTGCTGGCTTGTGTCACGAGCATCGCATTCGGTCTATTCTTGGGAAGCGTCTGTAAAACACCCAATAGAGCCGCCGCTTTTGGTAATTTCCTGTTTTTCCCGATGCAATTCTTGGGAGGTCTTTACTTCCCCGTTTTCAACCTTTCGCCCTGGGTTGATTGGTTCATCAAAATTAACCCGGTGACTTATCTCGCCGCGGGAATCCGTCAAGAGATGGGCCTACTCTCCTCTCCTTTTAAGCCATACCTGCATTATACCGTCCCCCTGGTGTGGGTGAGTGTGCTCATAGGTCTTGCGTTTCTCTTTTTCCGAAGGAGAGGTGAAGAGGCGTGAAAACCTTCTGGAATATGTTCCTGGCCTTTTTCTATAATCGCTTTCGAGATTTCGGTAGCCTCTTCTGGAATCTGGCCTTCCCCCTGATGTTTATGTTCATCTTTGGGCTCGCTTTCGGGACCGGCTCCACCGGAGATTCGACAACAGCCTCCTCGACTGAGAGGAACTGGACTCACGTCGGGGTCTACTTTTCTGAAGGGTTTTCCGAAGACTTCAAAGACCGCCTGGCCGATCTCGTGGAAGACTACGGGCTGAAGCTTTTTGAAACCCCATCAGAAGGAGAATTGGAAACAGGGGTGATCCGCGGAAGCTCCGGAGTGCGTTACGGCATCGCTTTTACCGGAGACCCGAAAGCGATGGGGCTAACCGCCTATCTGAGCGCGGGCAATCAAAACAATGCGATGTATCAGTCCACGGTCAATTCCCTGGCACAGGACTTACGAACTAAAGAAGCAAATTTCCGAGAGATTTTAAACGTGGAAGTCATAGAGGCTGAAATCTATGAAAAGCCGGTGACCACGGTCGGCTACATCCTGTCCGGTATCCTATCGATCTCTATAACCTTTTCCGGACTTTCCGCGTTGATCATTAGCTTAGGGCACTTCAGGAAACGCAAGATCATACGTCGATTTCTAGCGACGCCCTTGAAAGGCTCGACCTTCTTATACGCGGACATCCTCAATAACTACATCTTTTCCTTCATCTCGTTATGTATCTTGTTTCTCGTCTCAGCCGGGGCCTTCCGCATCAGGTTCACGATCCATCTGCCCTATTTGGCGCTCACCTTCGTGTCTTCACTGTTGTTTATGATGGCGTTAGGCGGGTTTTTTCTCGTTCTTTTACGTAGCCCGAAGGCGGCGATGAACGTTTCAAACCTGTTTTCGAACGTCCTCATCTTCTTTTCCGGGGTTTATTTCCCGTTGGAAGTATTGCCCGAGTGGTTGCGGTCCCTCGCCTTCTACCTCCCGATGACTTACGTGGCCAGATCGATGCGGTTTTCTTTGGGCCAGGATTTCATACCTCTATCGGAGTTCTATACGTCGAACCTCATCTTTCTGGCGATTGGCTTGATCACCATCCCGCTTTTCGGTTACTTTATTTTCAAGAGGGAGCAAGAATAGGGATAAAAAGCTGGACGTACGCGCGACGCACATTTTCCTCTTCCCCGGTTTCGTGAACGCCCTATGAGTATTCTTTGAAAGAACTCGCGGTTTATGCGTGAAGGCTGCTCGCCATGCGATAGATCGCTAACACGTCCTCTTTGTACAACGTTTTGAAGCTTCCGATCGGTCCTCCCCGGGTGCATTTTTCGGCCATCTCATCGAGGTCCGTGACCGGCAACTTGGCCTCTTGGAAGCTGAGTGGGAGCCCCAACGACCGGTAGAAAGTCTTCAGCCGATCGATCCCTTCTGCGATCATACGGTCCGGATGCACGTAGTCTGGTTCGACGTCCCAAACCCTCTCGAAAAACTGCATAAATTTCGCGGGAAATACCGGGTAAACATACCGCATCCACGAGGGAAAGAGAAGGGCCAAACCGGCGCCATGGGCGATATCGTACAAGGCGCTCAGTTCGTGTTCCATCGCGTGGGTGGCCCAATCCGAGGCTCTGCCCGTGTCTAGCAAACCGTTGTGCGCAAGGGTGCCGGCCCACATGATCTCCGCGCGCGCGGCGTAATGCGCGGGTTCCTTCATCAGGATGCCGGCGTGCTTGATAATCGTTTTCAGTGTCGCTTCACTCAGCCGGTCGGTGAGATCGACATCCTCAGTTTTGGAAAAGTACCTCTCGAAGATGTGCGCCATCATATCCGCGACTCCGCACGCCGTCTGATAGGCGGGCAAGGTGTAAGAGAGTTCGGGATTGAGAATCGCGAACTTTGGTCGAAGGAGGGGGCTGCCCGCAGACCGTTTGAACCATTCGTCCTCGTTTGTGATCACGGTACCCGTGCTATTCTCGCTACCCGCTGCCGGGAAGGTCAATACGACACCCAATGGCAACGCCGCTTTCACTTCGGCTTTTCCCACGAAAAAGTCCCAGACGTCGCCCGCGTAGGGAACCCCCATAGCGATCGCCTTCGCGGAATCGATCACGCTTCCGCCTCCGACCGCGAGGATACAATCTACCTCCTCTTTTCGGCACATTTCTATTCCCGTTCTTACCAGAGAGAGACGCGGATTGGGTTGTGCGCCTCCCAATTCCACCCACTTGATACCTCGCTCTTTTAACGCGCGAATGACACGATCGTATAGACCGCTTTTTTTAATGCTGCCACCGCCGTAGTGTAGCAAGATTTTTCGGCCGCAATGAGCCGTTTCTGCTCCGACTTGCGCTTCTGTCCCTTTTCCAAAAATGATCTTGGTCGGATTGTAATATTCGAAATTGTCCATCCCACTCCTCCTGCACTTATGAGATGTCCACGTGAGGACATCACATTTAGAAATATTTCTTGATGATAAATGAAGCCGCAATCGCACCGTCCGCCGCCGCCGTCACGATCTGACGGACCTCTTTCTGTCGGACATCTCCCACCGCGAAGACTCTTTTTACCGAAGTTTCTAAGGTATGCGGATCCGCGATGATGAACCCGTCTTCGGTCATATCCAAAACCCCTTTGAAGCAGCCGCTGCTCGGGTCCAGTCCAACATAGATGAAAACCCCGTCAAAGGGTTCCCGGGCGCGCTCTTTTGTTTTAACGTTTTCCAAAAGCAACGACTCTACGCTCTGCTCACCTTCGATATCGACCACGACCGTGTCCCAATAAAACCGTATCTTGGGGTTCTGAAAGGCTTTATCCGCTAAGGCTTTCTCTGCGCGTAACTGGTCACGTCTATGAATGACTGTCACAGAGCCCGCTGTTTGGGCCAGATATAGCGCCTCGTCGATCGCGGAGCTCCCGCCGCCAACGACCGCAACCTTTTTGTTCTTAAATAAGGCTCCATCGCATAGCGCGCAGTAGGAAACCCCTTTTCCGGCGAGCCGACGCTCTGAAGGCAGCCCCAGCAGGCGGTAGGAAGAACCGGTCGAAATCACGATCGTCTTTCCGGCGATGGTTCGCCCTTGATCTGTTTTCACCGTGAGGTTTTCTCCAAAAAACGATACCTCGACGACTCCCTCATGTAAAATCGTAACGCCCATCCGTTCCGCGTGCTCGCTCCATTTTTGCGCTAATTCCATCCCAACGATCGAGGAGTATGGGGGGTAGTTCTCGATCACCGGGGTGAAGTTCAAAGTGCCCCCTTCCACCCCTTTCTCCAGCACGAGCGTGGCTAAGCCCCCACGCGCGGCGTATATACCGGCCGTGAGTCCCCCAGGCCCTCCGCCGATGATCACACAGTCATAGGTGTCCCTCACGTCGCTCTCTTGCTTAAAGATCGACCCTATATCCAAGTGCCCCATAATTCCTCCTAAAGCGCTTTTTCTATCGCATTGTAGAGCTCTTCGGGTTTTCGTGATCCGATGAATGTTTGCTTTCCTTCGTTGATCACGGTCATAGGCACCGATTGAACGCCGTATCGCCTGGATAGGTCATCGAATTGATTCGCTTCGATCATCTCCGAAGTGATCATCGGGTTGAGCATCGCGAAATAGTGTGAGACCACAACCGCCGGCGGACAATGAGGGCAACTCGTCGTCACGAAGACTTGTATTTTCACGGGTTTATCTATCGCGCGTACTTTCTCGACCAGCGCATCCGGCAGCTCCACGTGATAGTCGTTCGATACTGTGATTAGTGTGTGCAAGAGTGTGGCGAATTCGTGGCCCGCGGGTAGGCCAAAAAACCGGATGTTGTCTCGCTCGTCCCCGTCACCGTATATGACGAGCGCCGGCATTTTGTCTACGCGCAAACGCCGCGCCCGCTCGCTGTCCTTCCCCTCTATGGATTCCACGTCGAGCTTGCCTTCGGATAACCCTCCTATCTCATCCATCAATTCGCCTGTGATCCTCGTCTCTTCACTCGTGTCTTCCCTCGAAAAAAAGAAATTGATCTTCACCGGGTTTTTGAGTTCTTTGGCGAACCTTTCCCTGACCGCTTGCTGATCCTTCTCTTTCAATAATGGCATAGTATTCCCTCCTCGATTATATACCCTATAGGGGTATATGTAAGACGAAATCGTGCAGCGCTTTCTTTTTGCAAAGCGTTATATTATAATACGAAAAAGGCAAAACGAGACTTTGAGTGTGGATATACTATCGAGGTGCGGCAAAAAAGATTAGAGGAGGAAGCTCGCCTTTTACTCTTTTTTCCGCTACGATGAGCCGCGGGGTTATCGCGGGGTAAGTGGTTTTTACGACCCCGCGATCCGCCCTACGCCCTTTTCAAATGCGTATCGCGCCGTCGCGAAAAGAAGGGGCGCTTACGCCGCGATGCTCTCGTGGGTTATCGCGGGGTAAGTGGTTTTTACGACCCCGCGATCCGCCCTTTGCCCTTCTCAAAAGCGTATCGCGCCGTTGCGAAAAGAATGGGCGCTTACGCCGCGATGACAAAATGGACAAAAAATCACGCGATCGATTCTGGCCTTGTTTCTTGACTACACCTTATAACTTGACACACACGAATTCGGAGGTTGGATTTGGCGAATCAAAAACACTTATGGGCGCCGATGGCCTTGGTGTTAGCCGTTTTAGGGCTGGTCGGTTTTCTCTTTATCGATACAGCGAGGGAGAAAGAAATCGTTTTTGAAGCCGACCGGCTTGTGATCCCCGGAGTCTTCGGCGCAATAGTACGGCGAGACCAAGTCGAATCCGTGACGCTGGTCGAGCGAATACCCAAAATCCTCTTAAGAACAAACGGAGCGAGCGTGGGCCACATCCGTTTCGGGCTTTTCAAGTTGGAAGGCACGGAAAAGGCGCATCTCACCGTAATGGACAAAGACAACCCGCCCTTCGTCTTGATCGCCTCCAATAACCGAGCGCTCTACATCAACTTCGCGCAGAAAGAAAAAACGTTGCAGCTCTTTGAGGAGATTCGCGCTTGGGCGCGAGGAAAGTGAGGAAATACAATGAGCGAGAGTACCGGCTTCTTCTCTAAAAAAAATATACGCGAGATCCTCTTTTCCTCTTTGGGCGTACTATTAACTGCCATCGGACTGGTTTCCTTCCTCATTCCTTTCCATATCGCGGCCGGCGGGGTGAGCGGTATCGCGATCATTCTCTCGCACTTCCTTCCGCTTCCCGTTGGCGTGCTGATGTACCTGTTGAACGGAGTTCTGTTCTTGATTTCTTTCTTCGTGATTGGGAGAGAGTTTGGTCTGCGCAGCGTCTATTGCACTTTCCTGCTGAACTTCCTCATCGATCTGTTTGACCGGGGAATCCCGTTCCCGAAGTATACAGGTGATGACTTGATCCTGTCCGCGCTTTTAGGGGTCATCATCTCTGCTCTGGGAATGGCGATCACCTTCAACCAGAACTCCTCCACGGGCGGCACGGACATCGTTGCCCGCATATTGAACAAGTACGCGGGGACCTCAATGGGGTTGTCCTTGCTCTTGATCGACCTGGTGATCGGGGTCTTCGCCGGGGTGGCGTATGAAACACGTGTCGGTATGTATTCGGTCTTATCGGTTATCCTAAACGGGTTAACGATCGACTACATCATACGCGTTCTCAACAACACCCTGACCGTATTAATCATCTCGGAAAAGAACAACGCGATCAGCGATTTCATTATGAAAACGCTTGAACGAGGCGTGACCCGCCTAAAAGGGGAGGGTGCGTGGACTCAAAACGAGAAGAATATGCTTTACATCGCCCTAAAACGAAAAGAGATGACCGATACCATACGGCAAATAAGAGAAATAGACCCGAAGGCCTTTATCGTCGTTCAAGAGGCGGCGCACGTGATAGGAGAAGGGTTTACCCACATCTCCAGGATATTTTAGCGCCCTCCAAACGCGCTGCCCGGCGTATCTTATGGCGAGTCTTTTACGAAGCGGGGGCCGGTCACTTCTCTCTTATACCCTCGACGGAGACCGGTATCACGCGTTCTGCGAGGTAGGGGACCGCGGCACGAGCGTCTTTCAACCCGTTCCCTGTGATCATCAGCGCGACACGCGCCTTCGCATTCAGAAATCCTTCGTCTTTTAATCGCTTCAAACCGGCGTAGGCGGCGGCGCCGGCGGGTTCCGCGAAGACTCCGGAGGCGCGCGCCAGCTCGACAATCGATTTTCCGATCTCTTCATCGCTGACGGTCAAGAAAAAACCGTTATGCCTTTCCGCCCACTGACACGCCTTGATCACGTCCCTCGGCTTACCGACTGCTATCGAGTCCGCCAGACTCGTCGCGTCTTGTATATCCGCAGGCGTAAAAGGCTCACCTCGATAAAACGTTCGGCAAACGGCGTTTGCCCCTTCTGACTGTATCCCAATGATGGTCGGGATTCGGCCGATGAGGCGCAGTTGAGCCAATTCTTCGGCCGCTTTGTGTATGCTGCTGTAAACGGTGCCATCGCCCACGCCGACCAGAATGATGTCAGGCGCGCGCATATTCAGCTCTCGGATCAATTCGAAGGTTCCCGTTTTCTTCCCTTCCAGCAGATACGGATTTATCGCGGAATTGCGACAGTACCAGCCTTTCTGAAACCCTTCTCGCAAGGAGAGGTCGAAGGCTTCGTCGTAACTCCCACGGACGGCGAAGACCTGAGCGCCGTAGATGAGTAATTGCGCGATCTTCGCCTCCGGTGCGGTTTCGGGTAGATAGATATGGGCTTTCAATCCCGCAGGCGCGCACAGTCCCGCGAGCGAACTCGCCGCGTTCCCCGTGGAAGCGGCGAAGAGGTCGGTGTATCCATACTCGAGGGCTTTTGCGATAGCAACCACGCTAGCCCGGTCCTTGAAAGAGGCCGTCGGATTTTTCCCGTCGTCTTTGATCCACAGTTCCTGTATGCCAAACTCTCGCTCAATTCGTGGAGCGCGTACCAGGGGGGTGTTCCCCACGTACAGCGAGGGCGGCAGCGGATCCTTCACGATGGGCAAGAGGTCTGCATAAGCCCATATTCCCGGGTATTCGGACCGATACCATTGAGTTTTTGAGGTGAGCGAGTAGACGACTTCTAATGTCCCCATACGGTCTAAACAGTCCGGACACGTGTACAGCTCGCGGTCGGGGACGTACTCCTTCCCACAATTTACACAGCGCAACAAGTAAGTCATCGGATGGTTCATAATAAAACCCCGCTGATCGCCCGCGCGGGGCAACGGCTTTCGCAAAGGCCGCATCCAAAACACAGGGCGGGATCGACGATGATCCTCCTGTCACGGTTTTCCATCGCGTCATAAGGACAATTCTCTACGCATCGATTGCATAAGGTGCACAGCTTGGGATCGATCACCGGTAGGCGCCTCTCGAAAAGGGTGGCGGTGTTACTTTTCAACGCTAACCCTTGTACGCTCCGCATATCCGAAAACCCGAGGCTCTCCAGCACGGCCGGTAGCGCGGAGATAATTTTCCGATACAAGGTCTTTCCTTTGAGCATGGCGGCGGAGAGCATCTGGACCGCGCTGGCTCCGCACTTGAGGAAGTCGATCACGTCCTGAGCGGAACCGACGCCTCCGACGCCGATGATGGGTATATCGACCGACGTGGCGATCTTCCGTATGATCGCGAGCGACAGAGGTTTGATGACAGGGCCGGAGATCCAACCGAATCCGTCCGCGCTACCCAAAGGAGAAGTGGAGAGGTTCGCCCGGACCGGATAGACCGGCCCTAAGGAGTTGATGGCGACGAGTCCGTATCCCCCTTCCGCTTTGACCATTTTGGCGAACTCGACCGGGTCCGGTATATGGGGACTGAGTTTGATGAAAATGGGACGGTCCGTCGCCCGCGCGGCGGCGCGTATCGTTTTCGCGATAGGATCGAGGGTTCGGCCCAGGTAGTGCGTGCTCAGTTCGAAGGCGTCCGCGAAGCGTTCAAATCGAGGGATGAGCGAGAGAATCTCCCCTTCTGTGTATCCGAGGCTGACAAAGGTCGGTTTCCCCGCGGCTCTGACCGCGGGTAAAAAGTCCTCTTCCCAACGTTCGGGCGGATATTCGGACCACAGCTCGGTGTTCACGATGTAATCGTTTCCGCCTATGATACAAGGGCGCGGTACTTGGGCTGCGCGCACGCTGATCGTTTTTGTGACGATTCCTCCTACCCCTTGAGCTATTAAACCGAGGATTTTCCCGCTATCGCCCACGAGCGGGCCGGAAGCCGGCATTAGCGGATTGGCCAAGGTCAGGCGGTCCCCTATACGTACAGAAAGGTCCATCTTCTCATCCCCTTTCATTTAAAAAAGGACTATGTGTACCGTTCGTTGAACAGCTCTAGCAAAACCGGGTTTTCCCGAACCGTTTGCAACGCGTACGCCGCGTGATCTTTGGCATAGCCGTTACCAACGATCATATCGATGTCCTTCCCTACGCCTTCCGCGCCAAGGGCGGCTTTTGTGAAGCTCGTTGCCATAGAGAAGAAGTAGACCAGCCCACGTTCTTTCGTGGAGAGAATACAACCCATCTCGGTGTTCGGGGAGTTCACCACGTTGATGACCACATCGCAGAGCTTGCCGTTCGTTTCCTTTTCTATGGCGTTGTAGACGTTCAACGCATCGGTCGCGTCCACCAGGAGTATGGAATCGCAAGCCCCCAGTTTCTCTACCTCCGCGCGTTTAACCTCCCTGCGTATCAAACCGATGACCTTCCCGGTCACTCCGGCCATTTTTTTTGCCACGTAAGCGCACAACATCCCTGACTTCCCGCTCGCGCCCAGGATCATCACGGTGTCGCCGGGTTTGACCATCCGAGCCGTTTGAATCGGCGCGCCGGCGACGTCTAGAATCGAGAGCGCGAGGGTTTCGGACATATCGTTAGGAAGCTGCGCGCACACGCCGCTCTCAAAGAGGATTGCCTTAGCCGTGACCTCGACCTGTTCTTTTTCGAGGTGCACTTTGTGAATTTTTTCGATCTTCAAAGGTGTCAGCGAGAGGGAGACCAACGTGCAGACGTTGTCGCCCACTTTCACGCCGTGTTTTTCAGCCATCTGGGGGGATATCCGCGCGATCTTTCCGAGTAGCATTCCACCCGAGCCCGTCACCGGATTATGCATCTTTCCGCGCTCGTTCACGATGGATAGGATCTTTTCGGCCACTTTCGCCTCATCGTTTCCGGCTTCTTCTTTGATCTGTCGGAAAGAAGCCGAGTCGATGTTGAGGACGGACACATCGATCAAAATCTCGTTGTCGTAGACTTTTTCCATATCATTGCAAATCTTCCAAGCGGGTTGAGGTAACGCGCCCGCAGGTTCGATCACTCTGTGCGCTCCGTACGGTGATCCTGTCACGTCATTCTCCTCCTCAATCAATAGTATATTTCTATGGGATAGGTAACTTTCATTTGCGGGAACTCTTCCGTGAGCCATTTCTCCCACAACTCGACCTTTTTCTCCAGGGAGAGTAAGTTTTTCGCTTCCTCGCGGTAAGGGCTCTGTCCGGTTCGGGTGCCGGAGAAATCGTTGATACGGATGAGATGGTAGCCAAGTTGGGTTTGAATCGGGCCTATGACGTCTCCCACCTGATAGCCGAAAGCGACGTCGAATTGAGGGAAGGCGCCCTTCTCCAGCCAGCCCAGGTTTCCGCCGTTATGCTTCGTCAGGTCGTCTCGAGAGTACAATTCCGCCGTTTTTTCGAATCCAATGGTTTGAACCGAAGAGAGGACGAGGTTGACGTTGTCCTCTTTCTGCAACAAAATATGAGAGATGTTCACCGAGGCCGTTTCATCCGCGGGCAATGGGTGGCTCTTGATATAGGCGTCCACTTCGGCGTCACTGACTGGGACGGCGGCGATGATCTTGTCCATCAGCTGTATATTGGTGAGCGTCACTTTTCGCTGAAAGGCCAGGTGCTCCTTATAGTCCGTGAGAGAATCGAAGCCCTGGGTCACGATGTAGTTTTCAAATTCCGCTTCGGTCAATTGGTTTTGATCCAAAATATCCTTGATATAGGTGTTCACATAGCGCAACATATCGGCGTCTTCGTAGTGGATGCCCCAGGATTTGGCGATCTCTATCAACAGAAAGGAGTCGATGAGTTTGTATAAGACGATCGTTTTGTATTTAACTAAAAAATCGAACCCCTCTTCAGTGCCCAGGAGAATTTCGTAGAAGTTTTCGTTGTTTTGCTTGATAGTGAGCAGCGTGTAGGTCAAGTTCGATTCGATATCGAGCGTTTTCGCGTAAATCGGTTTCCCGTTGACCTTCGCCACAACAGTATCTGAGGGTAATGACAATTTTCCATAGTCTTTCTGCGCATAGCCTATCGTGATGAGAAACACGGAGAGTATGAGGCCTCCGATCCATCTTCTTACTGTCATGATTCGCTTTCTCCTTTCGGACCGTTCGTCATCATTGCCGGTCAGTTTCGGCCAATCGCGTCATCCGCAATTGGACGGTTTCATAGGTCGGGTCTTCCCAAGTTTCTCCGGTTAATTCGTTCGACCGCCAATCCGGCAAAAGATACTGATCGAACATCCCTTGGTCGTTCATCGCTTGATAATGATTTTGAAGGGTGTGATAGTATTGGGAGAAGTCACCCTCCAACCTCTCGTAATCTTGCAAAAAGCTCTGAATTTTGGCCTTTCCCGAGTCGTCCAGGTAAGGATTATGAGTTAGATCCACTCGGTTCCATTCGTACGGGTCTTTGAGCATATCGACGACCTCTTTATAGAGTATCAAGGCCTCTTGGTATTTTTGCTGATCGTGGAAGTGTTGGATCATATACCGGTAAAGGTTTGAAATCTCCGAGGGAACGGCAAGCTGTTGAGCCCGATGCGTGTATTCGACGGCGTGTATCCGTTTTTCGACGATCTCTTTTATCTTCCCATAGTACTCTGCCGGAGTGCCGAGCTTCAGGAGCATCGTGATATACTCTTGGTACACGTTTTCCCAATCCGGGAACAGATGCCAGCTTCCGGGGAGAGTATACAGGGCCGTATCCATCCAGGTCTGCAATTCGACGATCTTGGTTTTGATCTGCTTCTCGTGTTCGACGATCAGCCGCTGCATCGATGTGGCGTATTCGGGGTTACGCTCCGCCCATACTCTGTAAGCCGATATCAGCTCTCGTAAATAACTGATGATCTGTAAACAGGATTTTCCCATAATCCGGAAGGTGTTTTTTTCGGAAAAGACCTTAAGGCTCGTTTCGAAATAGTCCAAAGAATCCTGATTCATTTGGATGTCGTACCACAAAGAGAGTTTGAACCCGTCGACGAGGTCTTGAAAAGGAACACCCGCCTTTATCAACCCGCTGAAAACCGAGAAATCTTCTTCGAGCAGCCGATCTCGGTATTCGGGAAGGATATGCCGTACCTCTTCGGTATCCGTGACAAAGTGCTTGCTCAAGACGCTCATATGGTCCTTGCCTTGGTTGAACTCCGACACCTTGGCTTCTTTGCGCTCCGGCCGAACCATAATCAGCGCGATGTAAAAGAAGCTCTTCCCGAAGGCGGGTAGGTGGCCGATACTCTTTTCAAAGGAGTCCAGCGCCGAGAGATAGTAGGTTTGCGATAGCCCTTGGTATTCGATTTTTTTGTTTTCGATTTGCGAGAAGATCGACGCGAGCTTTTGCTTTTCTGCGTCTACCTCTTTCTCCAAATCGCCGAGTATCTTGATTTTCAGTTGGCTGAGCGCGATCGGGCTCATCGCGCTCACGTTCTGACCGGCCAATTTTTTCTGCATATAGACATCCGGGTTGAACCCCGCATAGTTCCCCTCCCTGTGCTCCAGCTGCCCTTGGAGTGCCAGGTACTCCTGCTCTTTGTTCGCCAGGTCCGCTTGCGCGCTATCCACCTGAGAAAGGTAGGAGTAGTAGGTGTTGCCGTCCTTGAAGAAGACCTCCGCGAAAAGGGAGTGGTACTTTAAGTACCCGGTGATGAGGCCTATCCCCAAAACTGCCGCTAACGCGGCCAGCCAAAGGTGTTTTTTGATCGATACGGTCTTGGCCATTCTCTTTTCCCGATTGAAATAGGGTCCGAAACCAACGCTGGCCAAAACGATCGCCCAAAGCTGATTTGGAAGCATTTGGAGCGGAAATTCCGTCGCGGAGTGGCCCAGGATTTCGAAGAAACAAACGGCGAAAAGCAGGAATAGGAGGATATCGTCTCCGTTTTTCATCCGTTTGAGCATCTGGAAGAAAAGGACGATAAGGAGCAGAATCGTCGCGCTCATCGTCAAAAAGCCGAAAAGCCCCATTTCGCCCAACACCTGGAGGTAGTCGTTGTGGGTACGTTTGTAGTTGTTCCATACGTCGATATACTCCGGATGTTCTTCCATAACCTGAGCCAAGTAATCGCCGTCTTTCAGTTTATAGGTACCCAGTCCGTTTCCGGTCAACGGGTAGTCTTTCCATTGATAGATAGAGGCTGCCCAAGATAGTAGCCGTCCTTTTCCGCCTGTGATCTGAAACCCCCGGGTCTCGAAGGAGGTGGCAACACGCCCTAAAGCGTCCACCCGCGTACCCAAGAAGTTTCCTGGAAGCGACAAAATCACTGGGAGAAAGAGAAGAATGACCACAACAGCACCAAGCGCGATCAGGCTTAAGGGTTTAACCGACAATTGCTTGCCTTCGGTTTTCTTCTTTGGATTCTTCTCTTTAACCTCTGTTCGGGGTGCGGAAGGCAAGAAAATGCGTTTCCGATACCAGAAGACCAAAACTCCGAAAATGAGGAATCCGCCCATCAAGGCTAAATAGACGGCGCGGGTGCCGGCCAAGAGAACGACCAGGTAGAAAAGAAAGAAGCAGACGACTCCAAATGTTTTAATCCCAAGGATGAAGAAGAAACGTTTTTGATCGACCGAATCCGATTTGTTGCGAAATCCGTACTGATTGCTGATCGCGAAATATATGGCGATCGGGATCAAAGAGGCCAGAAAGTCGGAGACGAAGTTCGGGTTGCCTATCGTCGCCTTCATTTGCATCTTTCCCGACCCGCCAAAACCTCCGAGGAAAAACGACTGCCCGTCGTAGTAGTTCATCAAGGCTTCCACGGCGACAAAGAAACCGGCGATCAACACCGCGGTCAAGAAGAACAGAATTTCTTTTTTCTCTTCGAAGAAGTTGGAAAGGTAGACGGAAAAGAAGACAGTGAGTAGCGCGTACATCCCCAACTCAAAGGGATAGGGGAAGTATAGCGCGTTCTCTCGCAACATCGCGAAAGAGGCGACGACCGCTGAAGCCCCAAACAAGAAGTAGCCTAAATGGGGCCAAGCCAGGTACAAGCTCCTGTCTTTTTCCATCAACTTTCTCACGATGAACAGAACCATCAAAGCGACCGCGAAGATCACCAAGAAAAAGTATTTTGGTGTGCTGAATTCATAGGTTAGCCGCGGGTGCGCGAACATCGTAATGAAAATGAACGTAAAACACAAGAATAACATCTCTATCTTTTTCATTTCTCCACCCCACTCATCATATGAAACCGTCATGTTCGCCGAAAGTATTGTATCACAACGGCGAGGTCATTTCATTTCGTATCCTTGAGGTTTTTCCGGTTGACGTTTGCGCGTCAGCGCTACCGCCACAAACAGAAAGAAGAGCGCGCCGTATCCGCTTAAGCACAACAGACGATAGTCAAGGAAGGTGATCGCCCGTGTTTGATCGGAGAACCCGATAAGAAACACGCCCAAGCCTTTTTCGAAGGGGGCGATCCGGGCAACCACCCGTCCGAAAGGGTCTGAGACCCCTGTGATCCCGTTGTTTGAGACCTGTCCCACCCATTTCCCCGTTTCAAGCGCCCGAAAACGCGCCTGAACGAAATGCTGCTCCAACGCGATCGGGCTGGTGAACCAGGCGTCGTTGGTCAAAACGAAGAAGGCTTCCGCCTTCTGCGCTAAAAAGTCTCCGAAGACTTCGGAGTAGTAAGACTCGAAACAGACGGGAAAGGCGTAGCGTTTCCCACTGATCTCAAAGGTCTGGGCAAACGGGCCCGGCGTGAAATAGTTCGAAAACTTGATGAAGCTGAGCATCCCGAAGATACGCTCGAAGGGTAAGGTTTCTACGAAGGGGTTCAAATGCCGCTTGCCGTAAAAATCGTTGGAAACCCCGCCTTCCGGTGAAACGGTCCGAACCGCGTTATAATACTCTTCATCATTCGTTTGCGCGAGGTGCCCTACCACAAAAACCACTTCACGCTCCGTCGAAAGCCGCTCCAACGCCTTGGCGGTCTTGGTGCGCTCGCGAATATCATACATGAATTGCGCTTCCGGAAACGCGACGAAATCGGGTGTCTTTGGCACCGAGTCCAGCAGGCTCAATACATCGGAAAACTCTTCGATGAACTCAGCTTCAGAGAACGTGTACTTGTCCTCGGAGCGAAACATCGTCTGCATCCCGCCGACCCAACGCGTCTCTCCGTTCTGTGGGTAAACCGGGGGTAAAAGGTTTTGCGTGACCGAATCGGCGGCGTAGAGTGAGAGCAGGAGCAACGCCACCAACACCCAGGAACGCTTGGAAGACGATAGAAAAGGGCGCGCCGATAGGATTCGAAAGAGCGCAGCATTTACCACTCCGATCAAGATCACCAGGGCTTCGGTCCCGCCGAAGGCCACGAGTTGCGACAGGCCCAGCATATTCACGAGAGCATCGGAAAAACGAAAGCCGGGGAAACCCATCGGCCCGAGCCCGCGCAACCATTCGGTCACAAAGAGCAACAGACCGATGAAAAGGCAGAAAAGCGTAGGACGATCGGTGACCCGGCTTCTAAACAGGGTGTAAACGAAGGCGAAAAGCCCATAAAAGAGGGCTTCCACCGATATTAACAGTAGGAAGACAACTGCGCCCATAATGGGCGGGAAGGAGCGCAACACCTGGGGGATGTAGTGGGCGAAGGTCGGCAGGAACCAATGCAAGCTGACGCCAAAGAATACGAGGCCGAAGCCCAGTCCCCTCAACGTGTTGCGTATCAAAGAACGGGCGGAAAGCGGCGCGTTTTCTCGGTCAAGGGAACGCAAAAACAACGCGAACCCGATCCAGACGAAAAAATGAAGGTTGAAACCCGGCATCGCCAAGGCCATCAGGATACCGGCTCCTATCCATAGGCCGCGTTTTTTCATGAGAAGCGTTCTATTCCTTCTTTTAGGGAATGAACCACGTACTCCTGGTCTTCTTCTGTCAGGTTGTTGTAGAAAGGAATCGCCAGCGTCCGTTTCGACAGGTTCTCCGTGATCGGCAACATCCCTTCTCGGTACCCAAACCGTTCTTTATAGAAAGGCTGAAGGTGTATGGGGGTGAAATAGTTCCGACTCTGAACACCCCGTTCCTGTAGATAGACGATGAGACGGTCTCGATCGATTCCTTCCGCCAGCGTCACGACGTAGACGAACCAACTGACGCGCGTGGTGAATGGCGCGATCACCGGCGCTCGAACGCCTTCCACGCCGGCTAAGAGCTTGGCGTAGCGCTCAGCGACGGTGTTCCGTTTCCGGATAAATACGTCGAGCTTCTTCACCTGCTCGACTCCTAAAGCCGCGCTCAGTTCATCCATCCGAAAATTGTATCCGAGCCGGACGTGTTCCAACCAGTTCTCGGCTACCCCACGGCCTTGGTTTCTCATCGACCGACAAAGCAGGTATATCTCCTCGTCGTCGGTGACAACTACCCCACCCTCTCCGGTGGTCATCTGCTTGTTCGGATAAAAAGCGAAGGCCCCGGCGATCCCGAAGGTGCCGCAACTCCTTCCTTTATAGGAAGAGCCCAGCGCCTCGCAAGAGTCTTCTATCACTTGTAAACCGTGTTTGCGAGAAAAATTGAGGATCGGATCCCAGTCGAGCGGTTGGGCGAAGATATCGACCCCCACGATCCCCTTGATCGTCTCCTTGGCGGGATCCGTCGCATACCTTTCCTCGAGCGCGCGGGGGGCCATATTGAAGGTCAACGGATCGATATCGACGAAAACAGGCTCCGCGTTCTCGTACAGAAGGATATTGCTGGAGGTGACGAAAGAGAAGGGAGTCGTGAGATAGCGATCGCCGGCTTTCACCCCCGCCGCTTTCATAATCAGCATCAACGCGCTGGTTCCGCTGTTCACCGCCACACAGAAGCGAAGCCCGGAGTATTCGGCCATACGCCGTTCGAACTCCTGAACCTTAGGCCCGATGCTGAGAATGGTCGAACGAAGGACTCCTTCAACCGCGCGTACCTCTTCTTCCCCGATATCGGGGCCGGATAATGGAACGGTTCTTCTCATCACGCTTCCCCCTGAGCATACTGAAGTGCGATTTTCTTGACCAATTGTTTCTTCACCCCGTCTATGGCCACGCGGATCGCGTTTGAGATCGCATAGCCGTCGGAATTCCCATGCGCCTTGACGACCGGCGCGTTCACGCCCAAGATGAATGCGCCCCCGACGCGGTGCGGGTCGAAACGGTGTTTTAACGCTTTGAGGGCGGGCTTCAGCAATAAGGCGCCCAGCTTGGTTCTCAATCCGCCCTTTTTAATCTCTGACTTCAGGGTTTCCATAATCAGCTTCGCAGTGCCTTCTATCGTTTTTAAGGCGATATTCCCGCTGAATCCGTCGGTGATGATGACGTCTGCCGGACCAAGACTGATATCCCGGCCCTCTACGAAACCCTGGTAGTTTTTGCCCAACTGTTCTTTGAGTATCACATTCGCCTGTTTCAAATCCTGGGTTCCTTTATCCTCTTCGGTGCCCACATTGAGCAGCCCGATCTTGTAATCGACCGCGCCGAGCACTTGTAAAAAAGCGATGCTCATTTTGGAAAACCCAATGAGCACTTCCTTGGAGCATTCTACCGTCGCCCCGCTGTCCAACAACAACACATCGCGGTGCAAGTTAGGGATGGGCGTGATCAAAGCCGGGCGCTTCACTCCCTTGATACGGCCGATCAAAAAGGTGGCCGCGGCGAGCAAGCCGCCGGTGTTGCCTGCGCTGACCAGCGCGTCGGCTTCTTTATCTCGAACGAGCGCGGCTGCTTTATGGAGAGATGTTTCCGGTCGTTTCAATATCATGGATGGTTTTTCATCCATAGCGAAAACTTCGGGCGACGGAATGATCCGAACGCGTTCGGGAACCTCCCCGTGAGGAAAGCAGGGCTTGATTTTCTCTTCCTGACCGGTGAGTAAGAAAGAGACCTCTTCGTTTTCACTCTCTAGATATTTCATTATCCCGTCCACAACGGATTTGGGGGCGTAGTCGCCTCCCATGCAGTCCAGCGCAATCGTTACCATTTTTCTTTCCTCCACTGCGAATGCGCTCTCGTCTTTCCGTTGAACGAACGCATTCGATTATTCGCTATCCAGATTTCCTTATCTATTTTACACGTTTTTTTTCTCATAAGTGCGCTTAAACCGCGATCGGCCTTCGTGTTCGATCGTTTCGGATCAAAAACAAGTATAGGAGCGCCACACCCAAAGAAAAGGCCGACAACAGGGCGAGTAGCATAGTCACGCGATTACCTAAAAAGACGGAAATGAATGCCCCGATGTAACCGCCGATGGCCCAAGCCAACCCCATCGTCACCGAGGAGGCGAAAGCGAGGTTGTTCGGCACCAGCGCCTGTGCTTGCACGACATTGGCCGACATCGTTAAGAAGCCGGCAGAATCGAAGAGCGCAAACATCAGGGTTTTCGCGACGTACCCGGGCGCGAGAAGGAATAGAAGACCCCCTATACCCATACCCAAGAATCCGACGAGGTTGATGCGCTGAACGCCGACTTTCAAGATCCAACGAGAACCCGCGTAATTCGTGACCAACCCGGCCAGCATCCCGACGGCTAACACGACACCTCCGAGCGTTAAGGGAGCTTTCAGACCGTCGAAGTAGATCGGAACCAAGATGTGAAACTGGTCGAGGACGATGGTCCTGAGCACGACGGCGTTAAAACACGGCATCAACAATACGAACAGGGACTTGGTCGGAAACCGCTGGCGCGCCCGCTCTTCTTTTTTTATCGGCGAAAACTTCGGAGCCAAGAGGGTGAGGACCAGGCCTGAGGCCAATGCAATCCAGGCGACGTCACGAAAAGAGAATCGGCTACTGAACGCGGTGATAAAAATCGGCCCCAGCGCCGACCCGAAGGTTCCGAAGATCGAAAAGATAGCGACGGCGCGCGCTTTTCCCGTTCGACCCGCCATTCCCGCGCCCAACGGGTGGTAAGCGGAGTTGATCAAGATGGATAGGAAGATCAACAGCATGAGGAGCGCGTAGTGCCGGATAAAAACTAAAAGGCCGAGGAGCGCGAGTTGGAACATCAATAGGGAGAAGAGGAGCCAACCGTCGCGCTTGGTCCTATCGAATAGGAGCCCGAAAAAAATCTGCAATAGGGACGCGCAGGAACCGATGATCCCCAAAGTGCTGCCGAAAGTCGAACTGTCTATTTGGTACAACGACATAAAATAAGGCGCCATGGGCTTGAAGAAGGCGCTGAAAAAATCCGTAAAAAAATGAGAAAACGCCGCGATGAAAACCATAGCCCTCCTTACCCCGAATCGGAAGCGATGTCGAGGCTATCCGGGGTTTCGTAGGTCAAGGCGCCAAAGGTGCCGTTCTGAAAGGAGGCGAGCAAGAAATCCACCACCTTCGATCGGTCCACACGGTTCTCTTTTTGCAGGTACCCGCGTCTGAGGCCAACGAGTCGTAGGAGCTCTTCGTATTCGAAGGGCCCCTCAGCGCTTTGGCCCGTAATCGTTCGATACGCGTTGGGGTAGCGCTCTTTCAACCAGAGAAACGCGTACTCCAACGCTTCTTCGGCCTCGCTCTCGGAGGCTTTGATGCATCCGGCCAACAGCAATTTATGGCGCACGTGCTTACTGAAGAGATGTCGATACAGGATCCCGGGGGTATCCATCAACATCAGTTGATCGGTGACGTTCACCCACTGAATCCCGCGCGTGAGGCCTGGGGTACGGCCGACACGCACCTTCTTTTTTCCCAGGAGGACGTTGACAAGCGTGGACTTCCCGACGTTGGGGCTACCGACGATCATATACCGTTGAAACCGGTCCTCTCTAGCGATGTCGGTCAACTTCGACACGAAGCCCTTTCGTATGCTTCCGGGGTTTCCTTTCAGGTTCATCGCGAAGGCCACCATACCTGCCTTTTCGTAGAACGAGATCCATCGGTCCGTTTGACCTGGATCAGCCAGGTCCGCCTTCGAGAGGAGAATGACGGTCTTCTTGTTATGGAATAGGGACTTCCATTCATAGGCTCTTCCGGAGTACGGTATACGCGCGTCGGCCATCTCCACGACAACCTGAACCGCCTTCAGGTTCTCTTGGATGACTCTTTTCGCTTTTTCGATGTGCCCGGGATACCACGTTTTTTCTGTCGCCATCGTGATCCATTAAAAAAGGTCTCGCCAGAAAAGGCAAGACCTTTCTGCGTTATTGTTTGTTGATCGGTCCAAAGCGGTTAAGCGGCCAAATCCGCAATAGAGGGCCGCCAACGATATTTTTCTTGGGCACGAATCCAAAAAAGCGGCTATCCAAACTTTCGGGAGAGTTATCCCCCATAAAGAAATAACCTCCTTCGGGCACCCGTATCTGGATGCGATCGGAATCCGCCACTTTCCAAGCGTAATCACCGATCTCCAGCCCGTCGAAGACTTCCCGATAGGCAGCGGTATAGTCGAGCGCTTTATTATAGAATTCGAAAAAACTCTTCATATTCGCTGTCAACCAAGGGTATTCGCTCGGATAGGCCATTTGATGATAGAACCGAGGGTCTTTGAAGATCCCTTCCTTCTGGTAAGTGACGCCTTTCAACCGTTCGGGCGTCTGACCATTGACCAGCAGAGAATAGCCACCTCCGGACAGGTTTGGCGTGAGCTCGAGCACATCTCCCGGTTTTCCTACCAACCGCTTGACGTATTTCACGTGTCCTCGGTATTCCGCCGGCGAGAAGATGTCCATAAACTTATCGAACGCACGGAGCTGCTTTTGGGCTTCTTTGTCCACGAAGGGGGTCCAAAAGACCACGATCTCTCCGTAATCCGGCTCTTTGGTACTGTACGTGACTCTCTCTACAAAAAGACGGTCCAACGGTACGATGGTCGGGATCATCGATCCGGTGGGAACCATCATGGTCTCGAAGACGAATAGCCTAACGATCACGACGGCGACGGCGGCGTATAAAAACGCTTTGAACCAGTCCCAAGCCTCGTGCGCGGCTTTCTGTCCCATCGTCTTCTTCGGAGTCGACGGATTGCTTTTGGGTTTACCCTTCCTTTCCGGTGTTTTCGCCATAGCCAACCCCTTTCGGATTACTGGCTTTTCTGTCGCTTCTCCTTGATCTTCACGACACCCACGATCTTTCGGATATAGTAAAGCTTGGCGCGACGCACTTTCCCCTTTTTCACGACCTCGACCTTTTCGATCGCCGGAAGATGATAGGGATAGATCTTTTCGACGCCGATCCCGTTCGCGCCGATCTTTCGTACCGTGAAGGTTTTATTGAGACCGTCCCCCCGTTTTTGTATGACGATCCCTTCGAATTTTTGGGTCCGTTCTTTATTCCCTTCCTTGATCCTTTGAAAAATCCGGACCGTATCCCCCACGTTAAATGGGGGCAATTCTCTGTAGTCCTGTTGCGCCATCGCTCGAATAAACGCGTTTGACATACCTCTTCCTCCTTTATTTTTTTAACATTCTTTTTTGGGATGTCTTTGAATCAATAGTTTTCTCGTATCAACCGATCCAAGATGATGGATACGGCGCTGCGAACGGACAGGTGGTTAAAGGATCCTCCCGGGCGCACCGGCTCGAGATCGTAGTCGCAAAGCGACAACACTTCGGCGGGCAGCCCCCATCCGGTACCGAAGAGTAAAACGATCGGTCGGGTTTCCGTCAGAAGCAGTCTCTGGCCCTCGTCGTAGGTCATCGAACTGGGCCGCTTTTTCGCCGACGTGAAGATTAGCACCGGTTTTTGGTTCTCTATTCTCTCGATCTCCTCGAGCGCGTCCTCCAGATACGGCTTCAGGATCACGTAGTTAAGCGCTTCTGAGCGATTGGGGTTGTAGCGGATTCCGGACCCTTCGGTCCAAAACTGAACCACCCTTCGCACGATCTCCTGTTGCGCCGGGAGATTAGTCACCATATAGTACTTTTTCACGTTGTAGGTCCGGCATACACGCGCTATATCGTGTATATCCACATTGGTAACGGCGGTCGCGATGATCTGTTGATCACGTCCGAGACAAGGATAATGCACCAATAGAACATATATTTTATCCAGCATCAGTGGAGAGCTCCCGGATGATTTCTATAATTGCGTTCTTCTCCTCCGGACCGATCTCTTTTTCCAAGAACAGTTTCGGGTGCTTGAGTATCGTCCGAAGAATAGAATCGCGTTTGCGGGCTTTTTCGATCTCTTGGTGATGGCCGTTAACGTACACTGCGGGTACCTCAAGTCCCCGATACACGGCCGGCCTCGTCCAATTCGCGTGATCCAGTAGCCCGTTGTAAAAAGAATCCTGTTTCACCGACCGCTCGTTGCCTACCACTCCGGGCACGAAACGGCTGATCGCATCAATCATCAACAAGGCGGGGATCTCTCCGCCGCTTACGACGAAGCTGCCGATAGAGAGTTCGTAGTCCACGAGGGTCATAATCCGTTCGTCGATGCCTTCGTACCTTCCACACAGAAAGAGGAGGTTCTCCTGTCGAGCCAGCTCCTCAGCTCTAGCGGAGTCGAAAATCTGGCCTTGCGGTGAAGGAAAGACGACCTTAAACGGGCCGTTCCGCGTGGCGTAGTCGTCTATACACTCAAAGACGGGCGCGGGTTTCATCACCATTCCACCGCCCCCGCCGTAGACGTAGTCGTCGGTTGTCCTGTGGGCGTCGTGGGTATAGTCCCTGAGCTGTATGACCTCGATCTCTAGGGTCTTGTTCGCGCGAGCCCTACTGACTATGCCCCTGGAAAGAAAGGCTTCGATCATCTCGGGAAAAATCGAAACGACAGCGAATTTCATCGGCGTGACTAGAATCCTTCATCGGAGCCGGCGTCCGTTTCATCGTCTTTCACGGCCATATAGACCGGAGGGCGAATCACCAACCGCTTCTGTTCCAAATCCATCGAAACGAGAAAATCTTTTGCCATCGGGACCAACAGCTCGGAATCCTTCGGGGGATCTCCCGGCCCCGAAAATGGTTTCCGTATAGACAGAACGTCCGCGCTCCCCGTTTCGATCACATCCTCCACGACTCCCAACCGTTGGCCCTGCTCGTCGTAAACGGAGGCGCCGAGCAGCTGAAAGAAATAGTACTCCCCCGCTTTGAGCAGGGGTAGATCGCAGAGGTCGAGGTATACCTCATACCCTTCCAATTCTTTGGCCAAATCGATGTGGTCGTAGTTCCTAAACCTCAAGATCATCCGATCGCCACGGCGATGGAAGGCGTCGAGGGTACAACGCAGATGACTTCGCTTCTTCGAGTGAAAGAGGAAAAACTCCTTCCCCGTTTCGAAGACTCCCGGGTAGTTCGCGAGCATCGTGGCTTTGATCTCTCCGCGTAACCCGTGAGGGCCTAAAAGACGCGCGATCGGCACGGAATGTTCCAGAATTTTCTCAATTTGATGGATCACGGAAAGCTCACCGCTGCACTCTCAAGATAAACTTTTCTTCTTTTTGACCAGCCAACGCGTTCAGAAGGATATTGATCGACTTGATCGTTCGCCCGTCTTTACCGATCACCTGGCCCACGTCTTCGACGTGAAGCCTCAGGTCGTACAGCTCGCTCGGCGGAGAATCCGGGGTTTTCTCGTCGCTGCGAGAAACTCGGACGTCCTCCGGGTGTTTCACGATTCCTTTGATGATGAACTCTAGCGCATCCTTCATCATGACAAGCCGATTATTTCTGCTCAGGCGTTTCCGGCGAGGGGTGGCTCGACGCCTCTCGCTTGCGCTTTTCTCGATCGAAGCTTTCCATCACGCCATGTTTGGACAAGATGTCTCGGACCGTATCCGTGGGCTGGGCGCCTTTCAGAAGCCAAGCGAGCGCTTTTTCGGTATCCAATTTCGACAAGTTTTGGTCATTGATGGGGTCATAGAACCCGATCGACTCGATGTATCTGCCATCTCGCCGCTTGTTCGCTTCAATGACCACTACGCGATAAAAAGGCCTTTTGCGCTTTCCTAACCGTGTTAAACGTATTTTTACCATGAAACCCATAACCTCCTCATATATTAAACACTTAGTATTCAGAACTAGAACGGAAGACGGCTCAACCCTTTAGGCCCCATTTTCCCGATTTTTTTCACCATCTTCTTCATGTTTTCGAAGTTATCGAGCAATTTCGTGACCTCTGGAAGCGGTCTCCCACTACCTAAGGCGATCCTTTTCTTTCGGCTATAGTTGATCAGCTTTGGGTTCGCGCGCTCCTTTTTCGTCATCGAACAGATGATCGCTTCCACGTGTTTAATCTGCTTCTCGTCAACGGTGACACCCTTCAGCTTGCTCCCACCGGGAAGCATTTCCAAGATCGACCGTAAGGAACCCATTTTTTGTATCTGGCGGATTTGCTCCAAGAAATCGTTAAAGGTGAAGTCCGCTTTCCTGAGTTTCTTTTCGAGCTCTTTGGCTTTCTTTTCGTCTATCGTTTGCTCCACCTTTTCGATGAGTGAGAGCACGTCGCCTAACCCGAGTATGCGCGAGGAAAGACGGTCGGGGTAAAAAGCCTCCAACCCGTCAATCTTCTCGCTGACCCCGATGAACTTGATCGGCTTTCCGGTGACGCTTCGAATCGATAGGGCAACACCGCCGCGGGCGTCTCCGTCCATCTTCGTCAAGACGAACCCGGTCACCGCTAAGCGGTCATTGAATGTTTTCGCCGTTTGAACCGCATCCTGCCCGATCATCGCGTCCAAAACCATCAAGACCTCGTCGGGCTTGACGATCTCCCGTACCTTCTCCACTTCGCGCATCATCTCTTCATTGATGTGAAGCCGACCGGCGGTGTCGAAGATCACCACGTCATATAGGGACCCGATCGCCAACTTCATCCCCTCTTGACAGATCTTGTCGACGTGGCGCCGATCCCCGGAAAAGACGGTGACGCCTATCTCCGCGCCTAGTATTTCGAGTTGATCGATCGCGGCAGGGCGATAGATGTCCGCGGCGACCAACAGCACTTTCCGCCCTTCGCTCTTGATGATGCGCGCAAGCTTCGCCCCGGTCGTGGTTTTCCCGCTACCCTGTAGCCCAACGAGCATAATCGGCGAAGGTTTCTGGGTGAAACGGAGCTTC
The DNA here is from genome assembly GCA_002071085.1 of Thermotogota bacterium ADurb.Bin062. GTDB lineage: Bacteria > Thermotogota > Thermotogae > MWEM01 > MWEM01 > MWEM01. The sequence goes on from MWEM01000006.1 coordinate 43,605, forward strand.
TCGTGCTTTTCTCCCATCAACGCCGTCAGCTCGTCTCGGACAATTTTGATGAATTGTTGGTCCGGCGTCAGACTGTTGAAAACCTCCGCGCCTATGGCCTTCTCTTTCACCTTTTCGATGAAGTCTTTGACCACTTTGTAGTTGACATCGGCTTCCAGCAACGACAATTTGACCATCCGTATCGCTTCCTGGATGTTCTTTTCCGATATCTTCCCCTGTCCTCGTAAGGATTTAAACGCTTTTTCGAGTTTTTCTTGCAGGCTTTCGAACAACCAAATCCCTCCTAGAAAAAACCTCTCGAGTATACAGTAAAAGGGTATGAGAGTCAATCGAAATGACGCTTTCCCACGAAAAATCTGGCATAAATATGCGTTAATTATAGTTTACGTCGTATGCTTGACTCTGTGAATCCATTGGCTAAATGCGTGGGTATAGTATCGAGGTAGAACAAAAAGACGGAAAGCGGAGGAGGAGAAGAAAAACGGCTCTAGTTTGAGCCGCCATTAGAGCTCATTTGACCCTTCAAGGGGTGGGTAAAGAAGTGTATTTTTCGGCCCCGCGAAGAGTACGAAGACTATCGCGGGGTAACCAGCAGGCTGGCTTCTTGTGTGTTATCGCGGGGTAAGTGGTTTTCAAGACCCCGCGACCCGCCCCTTCTTAAAAGCGTATCGCGCCGTCGCTAAAAGAAGGAGCGCTTACGCCGCGATGACCTCACGGACTAAAAATCGCGCGGCCGATTCCGGCCTTGTTTCTTGAGCGCACTCCATAACTTCTCACACACGACCCATCAAATCGCGTTCAAGCCTTTTGTCAGACTATCTACATTAAGTGCTTCTTTAACTCTTCCTCGTTTTTCATATCGATTAGCTCAAGGCCCAGAGCATCAAGTTTCTCTATTGTAAGGGTCTTCAGCCTTTCGAAATATTTCTTCGAAGCCTTAGGGAATTTTTTGGATATTTGTTTCCAAAGCAATTCTTCTCTTCCCTTTTCCATTCCTTTTTCTAAGCCTTCTTCTCTGCCTTTTTCTCTTCCTTCCTGTCTGAGCATATCCGCGATTGTTTGCATCTTTTCGCTCCTTTCTTCCGATACCGTTCCCATCAGTTCTGACAATTGTTGGAAATACTCCCCGCCCATCGTTTCGAACAGGTAGATCGTACAGACCTGGAAAAACCGTTCATTCGCTTCTGTCTGCGGCAATTCCGAAATCGTCACTGCGACTCGGAACATCGTTTCTCGAATCGCTGCTTTTCCCCTGAGCGATCTCATCCTTAGTACGTCCAAATAGATTCGAAGACGTTTCGCCCCTTTGACCTCTTCGTCTCTCAATGACGAAATTTCAAACAGTTCATATTTATAGTCTGGGATGTAGTCTTAGAAAACCACGGGGAGAATCACTGGCAGAGGCTGCGGTACTGTCTTCTTCCATATGGAGGTCATATACCCCAGGAGCTGAAGGCTCACGTGTTTGTCAACCTTGCTTTTGTGTTCGAACAGCAGATAGACATACCCCTCTTCCTGTTGCATCTTCACCCGAAAGAGCAGATCGAAGAAGTATTCCGAGAGGTCTTTCTCGACGTAACTGTCTTTTTCTATCGTTATCGATTCGGGATCGATTAACCGGACGATCTTCGGAGGTAGATAGTGTTGGAGGAAAGACTTCGCGGTTTCTATATCCCCCAAGACTTCTTTAAAAAATCTGTCGTGTGACTTACTGATTTTTTCCACGGATATCCCTCCAGAAGAAAGTCTCATCGTATCATACCTCAAAGGCGGGATTTCCAAAAAGAAAAAGCGTCTCCGCCTTTTTTTCTTTCTCAAAAGCGTATCGCGGGCGTCGCGAAAAGCAAAAGCGCTTACGCCGCGATGCTGCCTTCGAGAATGCTCCCAGTGAAAAGGAAAAACCTGCCAAACTAAAGTTTGGCGTTCCCAGGGCGTTCACAAGTATCTTTTCACAGTGTTTTCTGTGCCCTCCGTGCGAATTCTGTTTTTAGATATGCCAACTTTAAAGTTGGCGTTCCCAGAAATTCTGCCGAACTGAAGTTCGGCGTTCCAAGACGTCCCCTGAGAAAGGCCGACTGGAAGTCGGCCCCACGAAGAGAAGGGGCGCTTACGCCGCGATGACTACATAGACTAAAAACCCCGCGGCCGATTCTAACCTTGTTTCTTGATTACACCCCATAACTTGACACACACCGGCAAAATCCTCGAACCCGGGACTATGTTATAATCGAGAGGTCTCAAGATCATCCATCCCATAGGAGGATGAGCGTCCTTGTTCATACTATTGACCGCTAGCTGTTTGGTCGCCATCTTGACTTACCTGATCTATGAGCAACGACAGCTGAAAAAGTGCTATCGCGCGATCCCCATTCGCGTGTGCGTTACGGGTACCCGCGGGAAATCCAGCATTACCCGGATGATTACATGGCTCCTACAACGAGAGGGGTTACCCACTTGCGGGAAGATCACGGGCACCAACGCTCGCTTTCTGCGCCCAGACGGTACGGAAGAGCCGATTGTTCGCAAACGGCCTGCCTCGATCCTGGAACAGAAGCGGATGTTGAGAAGAGCCGCCCAAGAAGGGGCTTACGCCTACGTAAGCGAAGTGATGAGCGTCACGCCCGAATACCAGAATACCGAAACCAAGCGAATCCTCTCGCCGACCCATCTCGTCATCGCGAACGTCCGAGCGGACCATCTATCGGTGACCGGCGCTTCCCTCGAAGAGATCGGCTCTGTCTTCTTCCGGTCCGCCCCAACACATACCCTCATCGTGACGACACGTGACGTGGCCACACGCTACGGAGCGAACCGTCCCTCATCGCAACGCGTTATTTCAGTGGAGGCCGAACATTTCCCTTTCGACCCGCTGGATTTTTCTTATCCCGAGTTCCCGGAAAACTACGCTCTCGCCGTTTCCTGCGTGGAAGAGGTCCTGAAATCTCTCTCCGAATTCGACTCGGGCCGACCGGTTCCTAAAGAGAACCTGACGGACCCTCGAACGATTTCGATGAAGGGGCTGAGGTCCGATTTCGGCGTCCTTCGAGCGTGGAAAGCATACGGGAAGGTTTTTGTCAGCGGTTTCGCCGCGAACGACCCCGAATCGACCGAGTCCATCCTTCAGGCTTGCGAACGAGCCTTCGGCTGGCCCCGAAACGAAGCGATCGGCTGGTGCCACTTGCGTATCGACAAGGGCGAAAGAAGCTTGCAGTGGCTGGAGGAGTGGCAACAAAAAGGCATACCCTTCCGAAAACTCTATTTGAGCGGCGGACATGCGGTAGCCGTCAAGAGGCGCCTTCGAAACCCGAAGGTGAGTTTGCTTCGCGAAGCGCCTATGGAGCATATTGTGAAGATCCTATCCGAAGAAACCTCTCCGGCCGTCTTCGGATTCGGGAATATCAAAGGATTTGGCGCGCGGTTCGTCGAGTACCTCTCCTCCGACCCGGCGAGATTCCCTCCCTGTTCGATACAGGTCACAAAGGAGCGTTTACCGTGATACAAATAAACACTTTGGTCGGTTTAACCCTCTCGCTGTTTTTTACGGAATGGTTCGGTTTGTATCCTGGGGGCATCATCGTCCCGGTTTACCTCTCGCTCTATGTGGAGCAACCCCTGCGGATCGTAGGGACCCTTTTCATATCTCTGGCAACCCTCCTTCTATATCGTTGGCTTTGCCGCTACGTCATACTCTACGGGAGAAGGAGATTTATACTGTTGATCCTCATCGGGTCTATCCTAAATTTTTCGTGGACCTTTTTTTCTGGCGCGCTCTTTGCCGAAGCCCTACGGCTGCAAGGGATCGGATGGGTCATCCCGGGACTGATGGCGAATGCCTACGAGCGGCAAGGAATCGGCAAGACTCTTCTGGCGATGGCGGTGGTGACGCTATCGATCTTCTTTTCTATCCGGATCGTCACCTTGTTTTTCTTCACTTAAGGGGGCTTTCGATGAAAGCCAAAGACATCTGGCTTATGCTGGGCCTGGCCGTATCCTTCTTCTTTCTCTTCCGGTTCGTGTGGTACCGTCAGGAAAACGATGACTACGCCGAAATGCATCGCGCGCGCCAAGAGATGGTCCAAGCGCTTCAAATCGTGCGCGGGGAACGGCTTAACCGCGGGATTCCGATCGACCTCGTCACCGACCCCAACCAAACCGGCATCATCGGCTATGAATACTCGGAGATCACCTCGACGCCTGGCGAACTCGAGGCTAAACGGACGACGACCAATCCAGATATGGCTGCGTTGATGGTCTCGTTTTTCAAGGAATTGGGCTTGTCAAGAGGGGATATCGTTGTCGTCGGTTCTTCGGGGTCGTTCCCTTCGCTCTATATCGCCTGTCTCAGCGCTTGCGAAGCGATGGGATTGGCCCCGCTATCCATCATCTCTTTGATGGCCTCCGAATATGGCGCAAACATCCCGGGGTTCAACTTTCTGGATATGGTTACGGCCTTAAAGGAGGCCGGAAAGACGGCCTTTTATCCAGGAGCTGTGTCTATAGGCGGAGAGTCCGATTCCGGAAAGGGAGTTTCGAGCGATGTCATAGGTAAGCTGGAAACCCAAATCGAAAGCTCCGGATTGCAGTATTTTCGCAACCCGTCCTTGAAAGAGGGCACTCAAGAGCGATTGGACTGGCTTAACGAGCTAATCGGAGAAAGGCCAATAAAGGCCTTCGTCAACATCGGGGGGGCGACGGCGAACGTGGGCACCGACCCGATCTTCTTGTACCTAAAACCTGGGGTCAACCACATTTCACAGTATGCGCCTTTCGAGACCGGCGGGCTCCTTTACGCGCTTGCACGACAGGGTATACCGGTCATCCATCTCCTGTACGTGAAGGGATTGGTCGCGCAAAACGGTCTCCCGTGGGACCCGATCCCGCTCCCCTCGGAACTGTCTTTACAACGTAAACTGCTTGGCGTTTCGGAAAAAGCGGCGATGGCGACGCTGTTCCTCGCCTATTGGGCTATCGCTCTTTTACTACGCCTTCGAGGAGCCCGAACCCTTCGTCACCGCCTGGGTCTTTTCGATCGTCAACGATGAATCCACGGTAGCCTTCGGTTGGTGGACGGCCCCGCTCCAAAGCGCGTGCCAACCCGCGCGTGCGATCATCGCCGCGTTGTCCATGCAATCTTCGACCCTCGGAAAGAAGACCGTATACCCCCATTTGGCCGCGCGACTTCGCGCCTTCTCCCGTAGCGCGCGGTTCGCGGACACCCCGCCGGCGAAGACGAGCTTCCTATACCCGGTCTGACGGCCGGCTAAAAAGGTCTTTTCGACGAGGATATCGGTGATCGCCTCTTGATAAGAAGCGGCGGCGTCTGATACCGAGGAGTCGGGATGTTTCTTCATATGATAGAGCAAAGCCGTTTTTAACCCGCTAAAGGAGAAGTCCATAGTGCCTTGTTTCTTTAGGGGCAGGGGGAAGCGGACCGAGTGTGGATCTCCCGTTTCGGCTGCCTTCGATACGCTTGGGCCTCCCGGATAGGGTAGCCCCAAGATTCGGGCACCTTTGTCGAAGGCCTCTCCGGCGGCGTCGTCAAGTGTCCCCCCGAGATGACGGAGGTCTTCGTAGGAGACCACCGCGTACAGATCGGTGTGACCTCCGGACACCAAGAGTACGATGAACGGAGGGGCGAGCTCCGGATGAGTCAGGGCATTCGAGAAGATGTGGCCGATGAGATGGTTCACTGGGATAAAAGGGATGCCTAAGGCGCAGGCGACCGCTTTTCCCGTGCACACTCCCACCAATAGGGAGCCGATCAAACCTGGACCGATCGTACACGCGACCGCTGACAGGTCTCCCCAAGAGAGACCGGCAGATTCGAGGGCACGATCCAAAAGCGTGTGGATCGTTTCGAAATGCTTTCGAGAGGCGATTTCGGGCACGACCCCGTTAAACACCTGATGGGCGTCTATCTGGGAGAGCAACTCGTTGGCGAGGACCTTCCCCTCGTCGTCCAAAATCGCAACGCCCGTATCATCGCAAGAGGTTTCTATCCCCAACAGATAGCGACGGGCTTTGGGTACCGAATTAGACACGAAAGGTCTTCGGCTCCGTACGGGCGCCAAATATCGCCGTTCCGATGCGTAAGATCGTGGCACCTTCTCCCAACGCGATCTGGAAATCGTTGGACATACCCATCGATAGGTGCTTTAATTCCGGATACGACTTTTGATAGGTGTCCCGCAGCGTCCGCAGCGTGGAAAAGGATTTTTTAAGAACCTTCTCGTTCGAGGTCAACGGAGCCATCGTCATTAACCCCGTTATACGAATATGCTGGCAAGAACGCGTGGCTTCCAACAACTCGGGCAAGAGCGCCGGAGATACGCCCATCTTGTTCCACTCTCCGGAGGTGTTCACCTCGATCAAAATATCCTGAGTGAGGGTGCGCTTCCTGCAGAACTCGTCAATGCCCAGCGCGGTTTCTGCGGAATCGATCGAATGAATTAGGGCCGTTTTACCCACCACGTATTTAAACTTATTTTTTTGGAGAGCGCCAACGAGATGCCAGGAGATTCCCTCCTCCTTAATCTCCAAGAATCGGTCACGGAGTGATTGTGGCCGATTTTCGCCGAATTCTCGATGGCCGCAGGCGTAGGCCGCCACGACCGCTTCCGGCGGGAAGGTTTTGCTCACAGCCACCAACGTGATGTCAGAGGTGGGGCGCTTGTGTTTGTCGCAAATCTTCGCGATCTCCGTTTTTAGCCGCTCTAGGTTCTCTTTGATATGCTCCATTTGGTCAGGCTCCTTCGCGACGCGTCCTTTCTAGACGAAAGACACCCTTGAGGGCGTCTTTCGTATTGATTGATAGTGTTTACAGGTTCAGGACCCAGAGTCCGTGAATATTGCAGTACTCCCTCACTTGCTTGATTTGACATCCGCAGTCGAAAGTCACCTCTGGCGCTCCCCCCGGTTTCAGGTACTTGCGATGGACCCCGTGATCGGTTACCAGCTCGATCCATTCGATATAGTGTTTCTCTATCATCGGATGCAATGTGGAACCGACGACGACTTTGACGCCTTTTTCGAGCTTCTCGAGCACCGGAATGTGTTTCTCTTTCGCTTGCTCGGCCGTCTGCTCCACCATCAGCTTCATTGGTTCTCCGCAGCAGACCAGCGTGCCGGCGCCGCTATGGACGACTTCCACGATGTTGCCGCACTTTTCGCATTTATAGACCTGTTCTTTGGCTGTCATCCGGAACCTCCTTTTACGTGTGATGTTTTTTTACGATGAGATCGACCAAGCGATCCATCGCTTCGTAGTCTTTTGCCTTTGGGAAGCCCTTGATCGTGATCGGATCCACCCACTCGGCCTTTAAATTGCCCAATGCGCCTTTTGCCGCTTCCACGACCTTGGTGCCCCACCCGTAAGAGGTGACGAGTGACAGATACTTCGTTTTCGGCTTTAACGCATTGGTCAACACCATCGTATACAGCATCTGCGGATGCGGGCCTAGAAGCATAGTCGGTGTGGCGAACAGAAGGGTGCTCGCATCGACGATATCGATCGCAAGTTCACCAAGATCCGAAACGGACATATTCAGAGGGATGACCTCCATCTTTTTCTGTACAAAGGCATTGACGAGATGGTCGACGATAGCTTCCGTGCTCCCGTGCATAGAAATGTAGGGTATCAGAACTCGTGGTTCCACGTCATCGGAAACCCAACTTTCGTACGCGGAGAGGATGAAGTTCGGATTCTTGTAGACGGGCCCGTGACTGGGACATATGAGGACCGGGTCGAGACCTCTCACGGTCGCAAGGTGTTTTTGGACAAAACTCCGGAAGGGCATCATGATTTCGGCATAGTACCGCTTCGCCGCTCGATAGATCCTCTGGCTGTCATCGGAGTAGACTTCGGAGGTGGCGTAATGGGAACCCAGAAAATCGCACGGGAACAAAATGCGGTCTTCCACCAAAAACGTTAACATCGTCTCCGGCCAATGGACCCACGGAGCGAAAAAGAACCGGAGGGTTTTGTTTCCCAGACTCAAAGTCTGCCCATCCGAGACGACAATGAAGTCCTCGGTTTTCAGCGGTAGATGTTCCAGCAAAATCTCTTTGCACTTCTCGTTCGTGACAACTTTCGCTCCGGGATATTTCTTAAGCACCAGCGGGATCAACCCGGAATGGTCTTGCTCTGCATGATTGGCGATGACGTAGTCCACTTTTTTCACCGGAAGGCCTTCCAATCCGCGTCTGAACTCTTCCGGCTTAGAAGGATCGGAGGTATCGATCAACGCAGTCTTCTCCGATCCGACAACTAAGTACGCGTTATAACTGGTGCCGTCCGGTAGCGGGATAAGTTCGTCGAAAAGCCGGCGCGACCAGTCAATAACTCCGATGTTGTAGATGGTGTCAGAAATTTTTTTAATAGCCATAGCGCACCTCCAAGGGTAGCTTCATTCTTTTTCGAAGGCGTCTTTTCCGGCGCCACATTCGGGGCAAATCCAATCGTCTGGAATATCCTGAAAGGGAGTGCCAGCCGATATCCCTCCTGCCGGGTCACCGATCTCGGGGTCATAGACGTAACCGCATATCGTGCATACGTATCGTTCCATAGTCTCTACCTCCTTTTTTAGCTGGTTGGATAGATTATACTACAAAAAACCCGGGGCATTTCCGTCGCGCTCAATGGTCGCCCGGACTACCTCGCTCTCTAGACGAAAAATACCGGCTAAAAAAACCACCTCATCCGTATAAGAGTGATCCCCCCTCTCTGTCGGTTTTCGCGAGGGAACGGACGGCATCACTCCGATTCGAGTACCGCCCGCGCCACCTGATCCGCCACCCCAGGGTGAAAGGGTTTCGGGAGTATAGAATCTTCCCTCAAGTCACCGGGGGCGATCATCGAAGCGATCGCCTTTGCGGCCGCCAGCTTCATCGGCTCTGAAATTTGCTTTCTGGCTTTCAACGCGCCTTTAAAAATCCCAGGAAAGACCAGCACGTTGTTCACCTGGTTCGGGTAGTCCGATCTGCCCGAACCGACCACGCGGGCGCCTCCCGCTTTCGCCAGATCGGGCATAATCTCCGGAACGGGGTTAGCCAAGGCGAATACGATCGCGTTCGAATTCATCGAGGCGACCATCTCGGTGGTGACGATATTAGGACCGGACACGCCGATAAACACATCGGCCCCCCTCATCGCGTCGGCCAAGGTTCCCGTCTTCTGTACAAGGTTCGTGAACTCGGCCAACTCTCTTTGCGCCCAATTCAACCACGGCGCCTCCCGATGGATGATACCGGCTCGCACACAAACCGTAATGTCTTTGACCCCGTAGGTTTTCAGGAGGAAGGCGACCGCGTTACCGGCAGCCCCCGCGCCGCTGATGACGACCTTGACGTCTTCGGCTTTCTTCGACACGACCGTCAGCGCGTTGATCAGCGCGGCTAAAACGACGATCGCGGTGCCGTGTTGATCGTCGTGGAACACCGGTATCGACAGGCGAGATTTTAACGTTCTCTCGATTTCGAAACAACGCGGCGCGCTGATATCTTCCAAGTTGATCCCGCCAAATACCGGGGCGATCCATTCTACCGCTTGAACGATTTCCTCGACCTTTTTCGTGTTCAGGCAGATCGGGAAAGCGTCGACTCCGGCGAATTCTTTGAACAGAACCGCTTTTCCTTCCATAACCGGCAACGCGGCTTCCGGGCCGATATCGCCCAAGCCCAACACCGCCGTGCCGTCGGTAACGACGGCCACGCAATTGCCCTTCATCGTGTAACGATAGACCGCCTCTCGGTCTTTGTGAATCTCTTTGCAGGGCTCAGCGACTCCCGGCGTGTAGGCGATAGAAAGATCGTCCATCGAACGAACCGACGCTTTCGACTCCACACTTAGCTTCCCTTTCCACCTCTCGTGCTCGACCAACGCCCTTTGTAGCAAGTCCATCCCGATCACCTCTTTTCCCAAGGGAGCGGCAGGTCGGAAAGGCCGTAGGTTTCTTTCAAGCCGCTCATCTGCTTTTGGAGCGTCGTGTTCACTGGAACGCCCTTGTCCTTTCTTTCCAGCCAAGCGAGGTGTTCTTTTTCGCCGGCGGTATAGATGCGATCCGCTCCGGGCGCTTTTTTAGAAGCTCGCAGTTCCCTCAAAATCGTGCCGGTGATACGTTTAAACTCTTCCAACTCGATGAAGCTCTCCACGTTGATGGCGATAAAAAAGTGCCCGACACCGAAAGGCCGCTTGTTTCCGAGCTCGTCGAAACCGTTCAGCATCTTGAGGAAGTACCCGTTTTGTAGAGAAGCGGACAAGATTTCGACCACCGTCGCATAGCCGTACCCTTTATAGCCCGCTAGCGCTTCTCCCGGGCCACCCAGCGGGAGCAACGCCGCTTGACCGGATACGAGGTCCGATAAAATCTGATGCGTGTCGGTCCTTATACGTCCGTCGTGGCCGATGACCCATCCCTCCGGAATGTCTTTTCCGGCGCGGTCGTGGACCTCGATCTTTCCCCTTTGCGTAATGGAGGTCGCGCAATCGAGAAGGAACGGAAAGTCTTCGTCCGTCGGCATCCCGAAGGTCAAAGGATTGGTGCCCAACATGTTCTCCACGCCGAAGGTCGGCGCGATAGAGGGTCGCGCATTTGTGCCAGTGATGCCGATCATCCCTCTTTCGGTCGCCATCAGCGGATAGTAACCGGCGATGCCGTAGTGGTTGGAATGGCGCGTCGCCACCATACCGATACCGTAGACCGCCGCTTTCTTGATCGCGAGTTCCATCGACGCTTTCGCCACCACGAAACCCATACCGTTGTGCCCGTCCACTACGGCGGTGGCTGGGCTCTCTCGGACGATCTCTGTTTTGGTCACCGGTTGTAAGGTCCCCTCTCTGATCCTATCGATGTAAATAGGTTTTAAACGGCCGATACCGTGGGATTCTATACCCCGTTTATCGGACTCGAGCAGTATCTCCGTACACGTCTTCGCGTCCTCGTTTGGAATGCCAGCCGCGCAAAAAACCGCCTCTACGAAGACTTTAGCGTCTTCGAAAGGCCACCAAACCACACGATCATCCAGCATATCGATTCCTCCTTTGTTAAAAGCCGATCACGAAACGCCTGATGCTTTTGGGAAGAAAGTCGCTCAATTTGATGATACCCCAACAGAATAGTATACCAAAAAAGATCATCAGTAAGAATTCTACGGAACGGGAAAAACGGTAGCCTATGGCTTCTTCGAACCAGACGAGGAAGAACCACATGAACGGTTGGTGGGTCAAGAACAGCACGAAAGAAAAGCGACCGAAGCGGATAAAAATGGAAAGAACCCCTACGCCAAGCTTTTCTCTAAGAGGCCTAGGGAGGGTCTCTTTTCTAGCGCGAAGGGAATGCCACCGTTTTTCCAGGCGATGGCTGACGGAGCCAATACAGGAAAGCGCGAAGATCGAGAGGAAAAAAGTGAATACTGAAAACTGATCGATCACGAAGTAGGTCTGCCATCTCCGTACAAAGAGAAAGGCCTCCGTCCCCGTGAGGGCCAGGAGAATGAGGTACCCGTACACCCCTCTCTTGCCAAAGGAAGGAAAGACCGGCTTCCTGCTGGCACTTCTCAAGTACCCCCAAAAAAACGGAAAGAACCATAGCAGCGGATTCGGATACAAAAGGGCGCCGAGTGAGAGGAGCGGAATCTTTTCCTGTGGAATCACCCACAAGCTAACCGAAAGGATGGCTAAAACCGTTGTCTGAAATATAAAAGCACGTCTGAGAAGCTTAGGATACAGTTCAGGGTGGACATTACGCAGAATACCCGTGAAGTATTGGAACAGGATGAGAATAAATAGAAAATAGTATTGCCAAGACCCCGAAAAGGTCAAAATGCTTAAGACAAACGAGAGCGGGGTGATTTCGTAGCCGAAAATCTCTCGGCCGGTATACGGGTAGGTCACACGCGAATCGGACACCGTGTAGATGAGAAGTGAGAGCGTGGCCCAAAATAGGTAGGGTTTGACCATATCGACGATTCTTTCCAGATTCATACGAGTGGTCACCCGCTTGCGTTTCAGCCCCTGTCCGTAGCCAAACAGATAGATCAGACAGAAAACGGCCGGAACCATCGATTTGCCAAGGTAAGAGAAGAGCAGCTGTTCTAGTACGGGCATGTCGTTGATCACCGCGGCCAAAGAATGACCGGCGATAACAGAAAAGATCGATATCCCTTTCGCGATCTCCAAATAGACTGGACTAAGGCTCAAGGACGCTCACCACACGAATCCACCAGGTGTTGCGCTATTTCGCCGTGGTTTCGGTTTTGACGTATCGGATCCCTAGGCGTTGGTCTTTCGGTAAGAACAGGATCAGGATAAATAAGAGGATTCCGAACTGAAAAAGCATCATCAAGATGTAGGCACACGACGAGAAGAAGGCCACTGAGAGTTTTTTGGAAGCGATGTACAGGTTGGAGCTTAGAGAAAAAGCCAACACGCAGAAGGCCAAGACAAGGGTGCAAAGGAAATTGAAGGAGTAAAGGGACAGTAACCCGAAGATCAGGTTGGCGGACAACAAAACCGCCAGTAAGATGACGGGAAAGTCTTGCTCAAAGTATTGGTTCATCGCGTACTTGTTCCATTTCCATCTCTGCTTCAAGAGCAAGAAAAGGGTTTGTGGCGCGCGCTCCCAAGTGTGGCAACTGATCGAAAAGCCTTTTTTACGGGCAAAGGCGTTCGCTTGCCGGCCTATTTCGGAGTCTTCACTGTACACTTGAGAAGGAAAGTTAATCTTGCTCGCGACCTTGGAAGAGATGAAGAAGGAGGAGCCCGTGAAGTTGAACGGAATCATATTCAGCAACTGCAAACCGGACACGAATATCTCGTCCGCGTCGGCGATCGAGTAGCTGAGCGTACCGTGTTCAACGTTTCGGCGGGTCAAATGCAAAACATCGTACCCTTCTCGGAGCGTGTAACCCAAGGCTTTCGAAAAGGTTTCCTTCGAGATTGCCGTATCGGCATCTCCGACGAAGAATAGATCGCATTCGATCGTGTGGAAAGCCTCTTCGAGAGCGATACCTTTCGGATGTATCCGTTTCTCAGAAGCGGGAACGGAGCGGATGTGCAGACGGTCTCGATAGTCTTTGCCGGTGACCGGATCGATCTCGCGTTGCAGCGCGCGTAACATCTCGACAGTCTGATCCTCGGAGTGATCGTCGTAAACGGTGACCTCTATCGGGCCGGCCAAGCTTAGGTAGTCGCGAACGTTTTCGATGAATCGTTCCCCTTCGTTTTTGACCACGAAGAGCACGGCGATACGGGGTTCGTGAAAAAGCGACTCCTCGTAGGGCAGGGCTTCAAGCGTCATTTGCTCGAGAAATCGTTTCCGCGAAGTATAGAATACCAAAAAAAAGGCGCCGACGCTGGCTAACAAACACGGAAACACATAGCTTCCGAAAGAAAAAATACGGCTAAACGCATAAACCAAGGGGTAGACCGCGATGATCGAAATCCATTTAAACCAAAACATAGCGCCTCCCTCTATACAGTGGTTCGGCCCGGGCGCAATTCTTCATAAAGCGCCTTCCATTGCTTATAGATCGCTGTTTCTGAGTAAATCGAAGCGAGCCGTCGCGCGTCCTCGATCCCTTTCCGCCGCGCGGCCTCGTCTTGGCAGATACGTCGGATCCAATCAGAAAAACTTTGCACATCCGTCGCACGATAATAATGGCCGAAGAGGATACCCGGGTAGAGGGGAATATCGCGCAACAGAATAGGTAACCCGCATTTTGCCGCCTCCAAGAGGGACATCGGGAACAGCTCCTGAAAAGAGGCCAGGAAGAAGAGGTCAGAGGCCTGCAAGTATTCGGCGACCACTTCCCGGTCAACGATTCCGGGAAAGCGCATATTTTGAGGAGGATCGGCCACGATGGCCCGATAGGTGTCGTAGCCGTCGGACAACCGTCCGAAAGAAAACCCCCCTACCCAAACGAAAAGATAGTCCGGATTCAACTGTGCGCAGGCGACGAAATCGTCAAATCCCTTTCTCCGTTGTATCTGCCCCGAAGAGACGATCACCGGAGCCTTGAGCGGGAGGTCAAGCTCGCGTCGCAAGGCCGCCTTTTTCTCCTCATTGACCTCAAAAAAGAGGCGCTCGTCAGCATAGTTAGGAATGAACGATACTTTTGCCGGATCCAACCCTTTGCTGATCAGCTCTTCCCGGTAATACGGGTTGACAACAACCAATCGGTCCCCTTGCCGGTAGAAATAGTACAAGTATTTACCGAAATACTTTACGACGAATTTCGGCAGGCTGAGGCTCCCATCGAGTGAGTCTTCCATCATATGGCAGGTGATGACCACGCCTTTCCCCCGTTTATGAAAATGGCGGATCAACCGCAGGGATTTCAAATCCACCGTGTGCAAGTGAAGGATATCGGTTAGAGAATCGGTGTTTTTCAGGACTTGGAATTCGCCGCCCCGCTCCAACAAGCGCACCAGATCATTGTAAGCGGAGTCAACTCCGTGCCCCTTTTTTGTTCCGGATATCGAACGCATATTGACTTGCAACTGGTAAGACCCCCACATCGGATATTCTAGCTACTTTAGGTTTTTTTTCAAAGGATTATAACACGAAACCGACCTGCTCGAGCTGCCTGTGCGTGTCAATTTATGAGGTGCCGCCAAGAAACAAGGCCAGAATCGACCGCACGATTTTTAGTCCGTGTAATCGTCACGGCGTAAACGCCCCCTGTTTGCAAGACCGCGCGATACGCTTGAGAACGCCTTGGGAACGCCAACTTTTGAGTTGGCATATCTTGAAAAAAAGTCACACAGAGGCCTCGGAGAGTACAAAGAAGAGAGGTATATACGAGAGCCAACACCAGGTTGATGTTTTCTCTGCGTACTCTGTGCGAAACCATCTTTTTTTGAATACGCCGAACTAAAGTTCGGCGTTCACAAATAAGACGGGCATTCTACGGGTGTCAATCTCCGAGGACAGAAAAATAACCGTGATAGAGTAAAAAGAAGCACAGGTAAAAGACCCGCGCCTTTCGGACGTACGCGGTTTTCTGCCACCCGCCGGCCTCCAGCAGGGCTCGAATGTAGGTGGGGCCTTGATGATAGGCAGTGAGAACGATATCCCAATCCTCTTCGAACATATCGGCCAGGTACCGAAGATAACGGGTACCCAGTTCGATGTTGTTGTGAGGTTCGCGCCAACTCCCCACGATCGGGAGGCTCTCTTCGAGCCACGCGGCGGTTTGGGGCAGAAGCTGCATCAAGCCAAATGCCTTCGCCGGTGATTGCGCTAACGAGTCAAACCCGCTTTCGGTTTGGATCACGGCGGCCGTCAACAACGGGTCGATGCCGTACTTACCACTGCTGTTGACAATTTGGGGCAGGTATGGTAGCTTAAACACCGAATAACCGATGCACAACAGGGCGAATGCGACGATCGGCAAGACCAACAAAGAGAAGAGAAGGAAGGGCGACCCTTTCAACGGGAGGACCTCCTTTTTATTGGAAGGTCGTCGTCTTCGGTCATACTGAGGATCTTAGTCGCGATCCGGTATTCTTGTATCGCCTCTTCTTCTCGGTGCAGCAACCCCAGAAGGATGGCCATCTGGACGTGGTATTCGGCCACCTCGGGTTTGGAAAGGGAAGCCTTCTGATAGAAGGCCAACGCTTTTTTCTTCATACCGAGGGCTTTAGCTCCCTTCGCCTTCAACGAGGCCGGTAAAACCGCGATAAAGAGTAACAAAGCCAAAACGGGCACTCCGTAAATAAACACTGTGGGCCATCGCAACTTCTCTAACCAAGAGCCTTTCACGGAGCCTTTCGTGGTCACGACAACCGGTGTCGCGACAGCCGGTGTCGCGACAGTTTGGGGAGTTTTAGCGGCATAGTCCAAAATTCCCGAGCGGATCGCGTTGAGAACCATCGGAGAGAGGTCGCGTTCGTCGATAAAACCTTTCCATTTCCTTCGGATTTCGGCGGTGACCTCATCGCCGTACAGCCGGCTTTTCAAACCGTAGTTTTGTATGAAAGAGAGAATGAGCTTTTCCAGTCCTTCTTTATTGATCGTCAGGCGTTCGTAGCGGTCTACGAGTTCCATAGCGAGGGGCAACATAGAGAGGTAGGTATCCTGGGAGGCCAATGCCACGCGGTTCTCCGCGATCAGGGTATCTTCTTTACAGGAAGCGTACGAAGACAACGAGAGGTAAGCCCGATGGAGCGTCTGGTCCGCCTTTTGACTGACCTGAGCCCCGTACAGGTAACCGGCCTGGTCCACATAAGACTTGGCCAGGCGCAGTTCTTTGGCGTAGTCGGCCTCGACCCTCGCCGTCACCAACTGTTGAACCATCGACGCGTAAGCCCGGAGGTATTTTTCACCCAGCAACTTTACCATCGCCTTTAAAGACCTCTCGGGGTAGGTTCGATTGCTTTGGATTCCGTTCAGGATGCCTTTCGCAATGTGGTAGTGCTCTTCATTCGTAAGAGAAAAAAACTCTTCGAACCCTTCTAACTGTCCGATCAAGAAATACGGAACGATTTTCTGAAAATCGAAAGGGTTAAGGGCTTTTCGGAAGTCTTTTACGAAAAAGTCCATCAGTGGATAGAGCGGTCGATACCGCGATAGGCGGTCTTCTTCCAAAGCGAGCAGCCGAAGCGACTCCTCCGAATTCTCGGCTAAAATGGCTGTTAGAACCGGGCCTTTCAGGTCGGAATCCCGCAAGAGCCGCAACTTCATATAGATCCTGGTCCCGAGCGCGTCGACCGTCTCTTCCGATTCGAGTAAGTCGGGTTGCTCCACCAAGGTTTTCAAGAATCGTTCCCGGGTCCTCTCGAGCCATTCCGGTTCTTTCTGAAAATCGTAAAGGCTCTGCGCGCCGTAGTAGACGGTGGCGGTTTCTTGGGCCATAAGGCCGCAAGCGAGGCCAATCAGGACGACAAAGAAAAGAACAAGAGGGGATTTTTGCCTCTGAGCGCCTCCGGTAACATCGCCTCGGGTTCGAAACGGTAGAGAAAGACCTCGGTGCGCACCGTCAGTTTCACATCCTCTTCGAGAACCCCTATGACTTCTCCGTCGATGTAGTATTCTCGTTTCCTCCTATACTCCGTATTATCGAAAAAAAGCCGCTCGTAGCGTTCCTTAAATCGCAGCGTGGACTCCAAAAGTTCTTGAGCCGTCCGTTCGGTGAGGTTGAAGTCCAATTCCAAAGCCTTTTTCATCAAGTGGTCGATGAGAACTTTGAAAGCCGGTGTCGGGCGTAAACCCAAAGCCAGCAGAGTCTTCCCAGAGAAAAAACGCTCACAACGGCTGATCTTCGGCATCATCCGGCGCACCGCTTTCACGATCTCTTTGTGAGCCTTCCCCTCGTCGGTTTCTAAGAAAAGCGGATCGGCGGCGCACCTGTCCGCTTGGACGAACCTGAAAAATCGATTGTGGGCTTTCGGCTCGCGAAAATGCATACTCGCTTCCTTAATCGCGCTTCGCGAGGTCACAGGAACCTGGTGGAACCGGATGATCTTTTCCACGGGATCGACAATTCTCTTCGGCAGCCCCCAATCTTTGGCCGTCTCAAGGAGGAGCTCGACACTCCTCTCCTCCGGGTGATAATTGTCACGGGGCGCGGTTTCTTCATCCGTAGACGATACGCGGGAAAAACCGTCTCGTGTTCCCACGTCGTGGAAAAACCCAGCCCATTTTAGCAAGGGATCGGAGCCGCAGCCAGCGATCACGCGAAGGCTGTGTTCGAAGACGCTCTGGCCAAAATACGGCCGGTCCTCGAGTCTGCGGTCGAGCGGCCCCGTCAGTAAGGGGAAAAGCTCGCGGAACAAACGCGTCTTCTTCAGCTCTCGCAAGGCCTTCACGACATACGGCGAAGAGAACAGTTTTTCGAGTTCTCGCGACACCCGTTCCTTCGCCACCAACCGAACCGTCGGGGCGTGCCGGTGGATCCATTGAAAGGTCAAATCCTCTATCTCGAATCCGAATTCCCCTTGGAATCGGAAAACGCGCACCAAGCGAACCGGATCATCGGTCAGATTCTTTTCCCGTGGACAGCGCAGGATTTTTGCCCGTAAGTCCGACCATCCCCCCGTGGGATCGATCACATCCTCAGGCCGTATCGACCCTTCCCAGTCGGGCTCCTCCTTGAGGATATCAAAGACCCTTTGACAAGAAAGCCCCATCGAATTGATGGTCAAATCCCGACGCGTCAGTTCTTCGTCGATCGTCAGGCCATTGAGGGAGACCAGATCGATGGTCAGACCCTTCCAAAAAAACGTGAGGGTCATCTTCTCTCGATTCGAAAAAAAACCCTTCGCCAACCGTTCGCGGACCGTCTCCATAGGAGAATCGACGGCGATATCGATGTCGATTGCACCTTTATGGTGTCGACGGGACCTTCGACGCATCAACAGGTCGCGGACGTATCCGCCCACGAAGTAAAACGGCCCGATGATCTCCGTCAACGACGAGAGAGAAGCCGAAGAGAGCGGAGTTTTCGGTTCCAAGGGTTCACCTGCTCTTTCGAACGATCGTTTCGAAGTCGAGATCTTTGGTCCTCAGGTTCTCGTCGTGCATCCACCGTTCTTTAACGCGTACGTAGAGCTCCAGTCCCACCTTGCGATCGAAGAGGATTTCAATGTCGCGTTTCGCCGATAGGCGGATCTTCCGAATCATCTCTCCACCCTTCCCGATCAGAATTCCCTTGTGATTGTCACGGCTGACGAAGATCTCCGCGCGGATGGAGAGGCCCGAGGACGGTTTCTCATCGAGGTGTTCGATGTACACCCCCGTTTCGTACGGAATCTCCTTGGAGGTGTACCGGTATATCTTTTCTCGGATCAATTCCGAAACGATAAACCGGATCGGTTTGTCGATCAAGACCTCGGGGTCGTAGAGAAAGTCCCCTTCCGGTAGGCGGATTTTGATCCCTTCCATCAAACGAGCCAAGCCGACACCGGTCGTCGCTGAGGTTTGGTGAGTCTCCGCGAAAGGGCCAAATTCGGCCATATCGGCTAAAACTTTATCGATTTCAGTCGGTCCCGCCAGGTCGATCTTGTTCAGAACGGCAAAGACCGGGGGTTCGATCGATTGTATTTTATCATAAACGTACCGTTCGGCTTCGGTCACCCCGCGAGAGCAGTCGAAGAGCCACAGGACGAGGTCAGACCCCTCCAAAGCGCTTCTCACGGCCTTCGTCATATACTTGCCCAACGGGCCAATGGGCTTGTTTACCCCGGGCGTGTCGGAAAAGATGATCTGTGAGGTGCCGTCGGTGTAGACACAACGGATGTGATGCCACGTCGTCTGCGGTTTATCCGAGACGATCACGACCTTCTGCTGGAAGATCGCGTTGATGAGGCTTGATTTTCCGGTATTCGGTTTTCCGACAAGCGTGACGATTCCTGATCGAATGAGCGCACGTCCTTTCGCGAGACACGATAAATCGTGATTCATAATAAGAAGAAACCCCCTCCACAACCATCTTTCCTTAGTTTCGGGGGTCTATCGCTTTTGAGCGTATTGGAGCAGGAGATGGGACTCGAACCCATAACCTCCGCCTTACCAAGGCGGCGCTCTACCGATTGAAGCTACTCCTGCCAGAACAGCGGAGTTATTTTACCATATAACCGATGCTTCGTCAAGGCCGCGCACGGGGTATAGAGAGAAGCCGAATTCAGGTCCGCCACCATCAGCGACTCTCCCTGAACACCGACACGTCAAGAAAGTGCGTGTCAAGTTATGAGGTGCCATCAAGAAACAAGGCCAGAATCGATCGTGCGATTTGTAGTCCATGCGCAGCATCACGGCGTAAAAAAGACAAAAGGAGGATCGCGAGACTTCGTGAGTTTCCGAAGTCAGCCCGTTGGCTTCCTCGCGATGAGCCTCACACGGTTATCGCGGCGTAAGCGCTTCTTCTTTTCGCGACGGCGCGATACGTTTTTGTACAGGTTCTGAAAAATAGGGTTCGCACGGAGGGCACAGAGAACACAGAGAAAAGATTTTTGGAAACGCCTGGAAACGCCAAACTTTAGTTTGGCATGGTTAAAAAAAAGAGAAAGGCACCAGAGCGGGTCGCGAGACTTCGTGAACTTCCGAAGTCAGCCCTCTGGTTACCCCGCGATAACCTCATACGGGCATCGCGGCGTAAAAAAGAAAAAAGGAAGATCGCGAGACTTCGTGATCTTCCTAAGTCAGCCCGCTGGCTACCCAGCAATGAACCTCTTAGTTAAGTCACCCCATAACTTGGCCCACACCACGTCAATAAACCGACTTGCCTCTTTTTGATAGAATACCGGTCTCGCCCCCGCGCGTTCTCTTCTCAGAAATTTTACCTGCTTCCTGTACAATAGGTGTGACAAAAAAAGACGGGAGAAGGTGTCTCAGATAGTAGGAATACGCGATGTACCGCTAATTTTGGCGCCATTAGCCGGGGTGACGGACTACGCCTTCCGGGAATTGACTCGGACCACCGTCCCCGATTGCGTGGACGGGTTTTACACAGAGATGGTCAGCGTGAAAGGGCTACTGAACAAGAATCGCGGAAGCTTTCGGACTTTGCCGAAATTAGGCGAAAGGGCCGTCATTCAGTTGTTCGGTGCGGATCCTGCGGACTTTCCGAAAGCGATCGAGATCGTTCTCGCCCGCGCCCCGAATGCTGTAGGAATCGACATCAACGCGGCGTGCCCGGTCCGGAAAGTCGTGCGGAACGGCGCAGGAGCCGCATTGGCGAAAGATCTCCCAACCTTGCGCCGTATCTTGGAGGCAGCGGAACCTCCCGCGCACGCTGCCGGACGGCGGCTGACACTGAAAATCCGTAAGGGGTGGGAGGCAAACGTGAACTATCGAGAGGTCATCACGATGGCGATCGGTTGTGGAGTCGACGCGGTCGCACTACACGGTAGAACCGTCGAACAGGGATACTCTGGAACGGCAGACCTGACGGTTTTAGATGAAATACCGCAAGCGGAGTGTTCTCGCGTTCTGTGGAGTGGGGATATCGTTGACCCCCCTTCGCTCGCGAGAGTCGCTCGTTTTCCCATAGCGGGAGTGTTGATCGGGAGGGCTTCCATCGGTAACCCTTGGATTTTCCGAGAGCTGAAGAGCGCGATCCTTGGGAAAGACTACCGCCCGCCCGACGCCCAAGAGCGCGTTTGCGCCATTGAGCGCCACATCGCCTTGATGGAGGGAGAGATGCGCAGAGATAGGATATGCGGCGCCTTTAAGAAGTTCGTTGTCGGCTACACGAAGGGAATACCGATGGCGCGACCCACCCGAAACCGCCTATTGATGTCCACCGAGCTGGATGAACTGTTGAAAGGCCTGTATGCCTTTTTGTACGAAAACGAAACCGCTATCCCGGTGGGGGAAGGATGAACCCCCTACGCATCATCGGTATCGACCCCGGTTACGGGCGCGTAGGCGTCGGTCTGATCGAAGTAGAAGGAAACCGCTACTCCTGGCTTTTCCACCGACTGATCGAAACCCCACGAGAGGCGTCTTTCCCCGAGCGGCTCGCGTTGATCTATTCTGAAATCCGCGCGATCTGCGAGACCCACGAGCCGGATGAAGCCGCGATAGAAAGACTGTTTTTCGTTAAAAACGTCACAACCGCGATGAAGGTCAGCGAAGCACGAGGGGTAATCGAACTGGCGCTGTATCAACACCGGGTATCGATCTTCGAATATACCCCGTTCGAGATCAAGCAATCGGTAACCGGCAACGGGCACGCAGAAAAGGGGCAAGTTCAAAGAACCCTCGGGTTGTTGCTGAACTTGAAAGGCACACTCCATCAAGACGACGCCTCTGACGCGTTAGCCGCGGCCTTTTGTCACGCGAATTCCAGAAAAGTCGCGAAAGGGATTTCGGCCTATCTCAACCCCTCGACCCCTTCGCGACCGGGAGGCCCTCTATGAAATACGTCATCGAATCGATCGATCACCCCCTTTCTGAGGTCTTAGGAAGGCTGGGGATAGCGGAATCAGCCCCCGAGGGGAAGGTTCTGTCGGTCGTACTGACGAAGGCGCAAGTGGTCGTCCGGATCTCCCACAACCCCGACTCCCTAGACGCCGCGCACTTTTCTTTTATGGAAAAAGCCTTTGCCCGGTTCTTCTGCCTCCCCGCCCGGATCGAGACGGTCTTATCCGTTACCGTTCATTCCGAGGACGAGAGGAACGAAGGAGAAGGAGCGCCGACGCTCGAAGCCGAAAGTAGCGAGATCGAGGATCCCGATAGTGCGTCCGTAAGCGTAACTGCCGAAGACCCGTCTGATGTCGAAACCGTTAACGAGCGGACGCCCTCGTCTGTAACCGCCGCTCACGTTCAGTTACACACCCACACGCATCTGAGCGCGATGGACTCGATCTTGTCCGTGGAAGCCTTGGTCGAACGGGCCGCGAAGTCAGGGCAAAAAGCCGTTGGGATAACCGATCACGAGGTCATCCAAGCCTTCCCCGAATTCTATGAACGCTGCCAGGCGCACAAGATCAAGCCCATCTTCGGGATGGAAGGCAACGTGGTCGACCTCACCCCGATCTTGATGAACGTAGAAAAACGTTATCCGGGCACAGAGATTAAATTCCTTCAAGCGGGTTGGGAGACGAAGCCCTTTTGTGTCATCGACTTCGAAACGACCGGTCTGAGCGCCCTTAGCGACGATATTATCGAAATAGGAGCTGTCAAGGTCTTAGAAGGAAAGATCGTCGATTCCTTCCAATCTTTCGTGAAGCCAAACGTGCCGATCAGGGAGACGATCACGCGACTGACCGGCATCACCGAAGAGACCGTTCAAGAAGCGCCAACGCTCGCGCACGTGCTGCCAAAACTCAGAGACTTCATCGGAGACGAGGTGATCGTCGGCCACAATGTGAACTTCGACTATCAGTTCTACCAGCAGGCGTTACAAAAAACCGGTGAGAAGGTCACACACAGCGTAACACTGGACACGCTGGCCCTCGCGCGTTCTCTGTTGAAGATGCCGTCGTACACGTTGGACAAGGTCGCGAAAAAGCTGGCGCTGCGCGAGGAGTCCGGCGAGACGCTCGCCTTTCGCCACCATAGGGCGATAGAAGACGCGCGTGTCACCGGCTTGATTTTGATCGAACTGCTGCAAATGGCGAAAAAAGAGAAACGCTTCTCCTTTGAGGATATTCAAGGCCTCCAAACCGAAATCGAGTTGAACCGCCTGCACGGGGACAGTTTTACGGTCTTTGTCCAGAATAAGCGCGGGCTGAAAAACCTATACCGTCTCGTTTCGATGAGCCATCTGGAGTATTTGGGTAAAGCCCCGCTCATTCCGAAAACCCGTCTCTCGGAGCATCGAACGGGGTTGTTTTTGGGAACGGGCAGCCCGAGCAGCGAGCTATCGAAGGCCTACCGTATGGGAAAGGACCGCGACGAGCTCATAGAAATAGCCCGGTTCTACGATTTCATAGAAATTATGCCTGCCGACGCGTACACCGATTTAGAGGAAGGACTCAACGCGACGATCCTGAAAGAGATGTACGCGCGTTTTTATGAGATAGGGCGTGAGATCGGGTTACCGGCGCTTTTCACCGGGAACGTCCATTATCTGGATCCGCAGGATCATAAAGCGTGGAGCGTGCTCAAGATAAGCGATATGGCGATCCGCCGAAGGGGACAGCAATTCCCCCCATCGCTCTTTGACGACGTTAAGCTCCACTACCGAACAACGGAAGAGCTTCTGAGTTGCGCTGAAGAGATGTTGGGAGACGCGCAGAAAGCGCAAGAAGTCGTGATCCACAACCCGGCGCAGCTCGCGGACCAGATAGAATGGATACAGCCGATCACACGGACACTCCATCCGCCGATCATCGAGGGAGCCGAGGAAGAGATCAAAACTTTAACGATGAACAATATGCGCGCCGTCTACGGGAACGAGCCTCCGGAACAGATTACGGAGCGGGTCAAGCGAGAGTTGGACGCGATCATCGGAAACGGTTACGCCGTGCTCTACCTCATCGCCCAGAAGATCGTCGCCCAGTCACTCAAAGACGGGTACTTGGTGGGATCGCGGGGTTCGGTCGGCTCCTCTCTCGTCGCGCATTTGTTGGAAATCACCGAAGTGAACCCGATGCCCCCGCACCTGGTCTGTCCCTACTGCCATCACTGTTGCTTTTCGGAGGACCCGTCCATCACATCCGGATACGATCTGCCCGATTCTTTCTGCCCGCAATGTGGCAAGAAGATGAGAAAGCACGGTCAAACGATCCCCTTCGAAACCTTTATGGGACTCAAAGGAAACAAGGTGCCGGATATCGACCTCAACTTTTCGGGGGAATACCAATCGAAAGCGCACAGGTTCATCGAAGAGCTGTTTGGCGCCGAACACGTCTTTCGTGCCGGCACGATCAGCACGCTTGCGGAAAAGACCGCGTTTGGCTACGTGCTGAGATATGAGGAAGCGACGGGAGTCTCCTTGGGCGAAGCCGAAAAGGAACGGCTTGCCAAGTCCATCGCCGGCGTGAAACGCACCACGGGGCAGCACCCCGGTGGGTTGATGATCGTGCCAAAAAACTACGAAGTCTACGACTTCACGCCGGTCCAGCATCCGGCGAACGATCGGCACACGGAGATTAAAACCACCCACTTCGATTACAACTCCATCCACGAAGACCTGGTAAAAATCGACGCGCTCGGCCATGACGACCCGACCTTCATGCGATTCATTCAGGATTGCACCCGCGTGAATCCACTCACGATCCCGATGGATGACAGGAAGGTGATCGATCTCTTCTCGGGGCTCAGACCGTTAAAAATCCGGAAGGGCCAGATACCGGATGTGGAGACGGGAACCCTGGGCGTTCCGGAGTTCGGGACCTCCTTCGTTCGCGGGATGCTGAAAGAAACGAAACCGAAGTCTTTTGCCGACCTCGTGCGGATATCCGGCCTATCGCACGGCACGGACGTTTGGTTGAACAACTCCCGCGACTTGATCATTAATGGAAAAGTCGCCCTTTCGGAGGTCATCGCCTGTCGCGACGATATAATGATCGACTTGATCCGGAGGGGACTGGAACCGATGCAAGCCTTTTCTATCATGGAGCGCGTCCGGAAGGGGAAGGGCTTAAGCGGAGAAGAGGAGAAGTTGATGAAAGAGAAAGGAGTGCCCGAGTGGTTTTTGGAATCCTGCCGCAAGATCAAATACCTCTTCCCCAAGGCGCACGCGGTGGCCTACGTCTCGATGGGGTTCCGGGTGGCCTATTTCAAGCTCTACCACCCATTGGCCTTCTATTCGGCCTTTTTCACGATCAAAGGATGGGACTTCGACCTCTCCGTGGTGTTGAAAGGCCCAGAGGCGGTGAGAGAGAGCCTCCTCAGCACGAACGGCGGAAAGAACGGTGAGACGAAGAGCCGTCAGAAGGCCGAAGGAGAGAGGTTTGTCCACGAAGTGGCACTGGAAATGCTTCTGAGAGGGTTCGGCTTCTTGCCCGTCGATATCATCCGCTCGCATCCCTACCGTTTCGAGATCGAAGGCCAATCCCTTCGAATCCCTCTGAACAAGGTCCCGGGCTTGGGAGAAAAGGTCGCGCTATCCATTCAGCAAGCGAGGGAAGCGAAGCCGTTCTCTTCGATAGAGGACGTGAAAAAACGCACCTCGGTCTCCAACACCGTGATCGACCTCCTCAAACAGTACAACGCCTTTGGCGATCTCTCGGACTCGGCGCAATACGCGCTCTTCTGAGCGCGAAGAGGAAAAGGCTTATGAGAATCCTCCCTTGCGGCTTCGACGGGGCGCTGATCGAATTTTCTCAGAGGATCAGTCCATCGATCCATCGGCGGACGATCAGGTTCTCAAAGGCCATCGAAGACGCGCGGATACTCGGCGTTCTCGAGGTGGTACCCTCCTACTGCTCGCTCCTCCTGCGATACGACCCCCTGCTCACCGAGTTTGCTGCGCTCGCTCACCAGATACGCGCGCTGAAAAGGCAATCCGGTTCGGGCGGCGCGCCCGAGGGACCCGTGCGCTATATACCGGTGCGTTACGGAGGCGACGCCGGGCCCGATCTGATCGATAGCGCGAAGGCCTGCGTGCTCTCTCCCGAACAGCTGATCGCGACGCACCTTTCGAAGACCTATCGCGTCTACGCGATCGGCTTTTTACCGGGTTTCCCATACCTCGGTCTGCTTCCCAAATCCCTTTCCCTTCCGCGATTGGACATTCCCCGTAAGCGGGTCACCAAAGGGTCCGTGGCGATCGCCTCTCGTCAGACGGGCATCTACCCGCGCGAAAGCCCGGGCGGCTGGCGTCTCATCGGACAAACGCCTTTCGAATTGTTCTGTGAGACCGAGGACCCGCCAACCCTGCTGCAAACTGGAGATCGGGTGAGGTTTGTCGCTATCGATGGCGCCGAGGACGAAGCCATCCGCCGCCGCGTGTCACAGGGAAACTGGATGCGTTTCGAGCGCGAGTGGAGACAAGGGGCGTTATGAAGCTTCTCACCGCCGGATTTTTCTTGCTACCCGTGGGCGCCCCCCGATATGGTCGCGAGCGATTCGGGATCGGGCCGGGCGGTCCTATGGACACGCGCGCGCTCCGTTTCAACCAGCTGCTTCTCGGAAATAGAGAGGACGACCGGGCGCTCGAAATGGCGGGTCCTCTGCCTTCCTTTTGCTTTGAGGAAGCGGTCAGTGTAGCGATCACCGGGAACCCCGTAAAAATCTTCCTCGATGGGCATCCGCTGGCGATGCGCCGTTCTTTCAACGTTCGACCAGGTTCGGCGTTAACCTTCGAGCGTATCGAAGCGGGGGGGTGGACCTATCTCGGAGTCGCAGGCGGAATCGAAGGGATCGCGAACGGCGAGGTCCAGCTAAAAGCGCCGAGGCTCAACGATTGGAGCGCCTTCCTTCCGGAATCTCTCTATTGCGAACGCTCGAAAGACGAGCCAATACGGGTCGTCGCGGGTCCGGAGTGGGATTGGTTTGACACCCGAGCGCGGCGGAGGTTTTTCGAGCAGAGTTATCGAGTCGACTCGACCGACCGCTTGGGTTGCCGGTTGAAAGGGGAGCCGGTCTATACGCGCAAACCGAAGGAGCTGATCTCCTCGCCGGTGAGCGCCGGCGTCGTGCAGATAACGGGCGGTGGACAACCGGTCGTACTGATGGCTGGGAGACCCACGATCGGCGGATACCCAAGGATCGCCTTCCTTGCCCCCACCGATCTCTCTCGGTTGGCGCAGACTGCGGAAGGGCAGGCGGTTCGCTTTCGGGAGATCACGATCACAGAAGCGGAACGAACCTACCGTGAAGAAACGGAATGGATGGCACGACTAGAGCGGGTCCTCGAAAACCAACGCGAACCGCTCCTCTACTCAAGATCCGTCCGGGTCAATGGGCATCCGTTTTACGTACAAATCACGCCTACCGATTAAACTTCGAGGCCATCAACCCTTTTGCGCAACCAGAAGGCCAACTAACGGGTGCACTGCGACCAAAAGCGTCCGATCGAAATAAGGGCGAGCGGCCTCTTGCAGCCAGAAGGCATTAGACGGGAAATCCGTATCGCCCTCATCGTAGAAAACATCGTCCCAGGACTCGCGCAACCGGCTCGGATCAACGAACCACATCAGATCCGCGATGACGAGGGTGAGCGGTTGGGGCCACCGTTGCGCCAGACGTTCGAGAAAAGCCGCTTTCATCGGATCGGTCAGGTGGTGGAACGAGTAGACGCACAGCACCTTATTAGGTCGCACATCCGCCCCTTCTTCGCTTTCTATGAGGTTTTCAAAAGACCCGCGGTAGAACCGGACATTCGACACCCCCGCCTGGTGTGCCGCTTCCCGAGCCTGACGAATCAAGGGCTCGCTGATATCGATGCCCACAACCTCTTTGCATAGGGGCGCGTAGAAGAAGGCCCAGCGACCTAAACCGGTTCCGATATCCAGCAGGGTGTTTGTCTTTTGGAGGTCCAACCAATCCGCGGCTTTCCGGCCGACGGTGGTAATGATCGAATCCGCTTCGACATTCAACTCAACGAGCGGCGAGCTCCGCTCCAGTTTTCCAAACTCTTCTTCCAAAGCCTCGCGACGATAGGTAGGATTTGCCATAAGACCTCCCGTGATCCGGTTAAGATAGACGCACGGAAGGTATTATATCAAAAAAAGGGAAGTCGGTTTCTCTGTGCCGCCGGAGCTCCGAGCACTTGGGAACGCCGCGCTTCAGCGCGGTGTGCCTTGAAAAACAAGGTTCGCACAGAGGGCACAGAGAACACGGAGAGAACAAGCATCGCGGCGTAAGCGCCTCTTCTCTTCGTGGGGCCGACTTCCAGTCGGCCTGCCTCTCTGGGAACACCTGGGAACGCCAAACTTTAGTTTGGCTTGGTTTCATCTTTTCATTGGGAGTGTTCCCAAGCCAGCATCGCGGCGTACGCGCCCTTTCTTCTCGCGACGGCGCGATACGCTTTTGTTCTTTATCTTTTCCCTTTTACGAAAGATCGTATCGCGAGACTTCGTGGGCTTCCGAAGTCAGCCCGCTGGTTACCCCGCGATAACCCCACACGGGCATCGCGGCGTAAGCGCCCCTTCTCTTTGCGACGGCGCGATACCCTCTTTAGAAGGGCGAAGAAGGGATCGCGGGGTCCCTTCGGTTACCCCGCGATGACCTCCGAGATTCGCTCCACCCTTTTCGGGGAAAAACACAAAGTCAAAACCAGCAAAAGGTAAAAAGGTAAAAATACAAAAGTTAAAAGACCGTCCTGGAAAGGCGAAAGCCGAGGTAGTAGTAGCTGTAAGTCGGCGTGTAGTAGTACCGACCCGCCGCTCGGCAGTACTGCGCGTTGTGTTTCCAGCTGCCGCCCCGAATCACCCGGTAAGCGCCGAACGCGCCACTACTCGGCCCTGTCGGGTTTGTTTGCGCGGCGCTTCTGTAATTTCCATACCAGTCGTGACACCATTCCCACACGTTCCCGCTCATATCGTAGAGCCCCAGTTCGTTCGGTTTCTTCTCGCCTACCGGGTGCGTCTTCTCATCAGAATTGCCGTCGTACCACCCCACTTCGTTTAGGTCGTTGCTTCCTGCGTATTTATACCCCCTTGAGTTTTGTCCCCCTCGCGCCGCGTATTCCCATTCCGCTTCCGTGGGCAATCGATGCCCTTCTACGTTCGTGATGTCTGTCGTTACCTTTCCGCTCTTGTCCAGCAAGTTTCCCTGGCTATCGTACGCTTTCTTTATCCCTTCTCTCTCACTCAGCCAGTTGCAGTACCCGATCGCGTCGAACCAACTCACATTCATCACCGGCCGCGTCCCGCGGCCCCATTCTTCGTCGCTTGGCTTGCTCTTCCCCGTCGACGCACAGTACGCGTCGCACTCATTGAACGTCACTTCGTACTTCCCGATCCAGTAGTCGTACGTCAGGGTCACCGTGTGTACCGGCTTTTCTTCGCTGTACTCTTCGCTGTCATTTTCCACATTCCCCATCTGGAAGCTCCCGCCTTTGACTTTGACCAGAACCGATGTGAACGAAAGAATCGTTTGAAGCTTTCCTTTCGCCTCCAGCAACTGTCGACGGCACTCTTCCGGGTCCGCGCTGCCCCGCTCTTCGACAATTTTTCCGATGATCCACTGCGTTTCATTAAAGGTGAGCTGCCGCTCCCCTTCACCATTCCACGGTATCCATAACGTCTCTTCGTTTATCGCAAGCCTCTTCCTTTTCTTTCTCTTCATTTCTCCTCCGATAACAGATTACTCCTCGTGGCGTAAGCGCCCCTTCTTTTTGCGACGGCGCGATACGATTTTGTTCGATCCTTGTTCCCGTTTTAGTTACTTGCTAATGCACGCTTACTACCAAAGATAGGATCGCAAGACTTCGTGAACTCCCGAAGTCAGCCCGCTGGTTACCCCGCGATAACCTATAAAGTCCGGCGTTCTCGAGCGCAGCATCGCGGCGTAAGCGCCCCTTCTTTTTGCGACGGCGCGATACGCTTTTGTACACGTCTTGAAAAACAGGGTTCGCACGGAGGGCACAGAGAACACAGAGGAAAAACTGGCAAACAACAGCATTCTCCCGGAAAAAGAAAAGAAATGCCGGACAAAAGTCCGGCGCTCCCAAGGTGCCCCAGGGAAACGTTCCGGTACGAAAGCCGCCGAGTTGGGGCTAATCCGGGGGGTAGTGGATCGTTTCTTTGATATCCCGATAGATATGCTTCAACCTCGGGTAGATGTTGCGGTAGGCTTTGTTGTATAAGTCGCGGTAGATGCGCGCGTTTTCTGGGTTCGGGTGGTAGACCCGTCGGTAGCGGGACATCTCTCGGATCGCTTGCGCAAAGTCTTTGTGGATCTTGAGCCCGACAAACCCGATCATCGCGGCTCCTAAGGTAGAGGTTTCGTGTTCGGCCGGCTGAAAGACCTCTCGGTCGAACATATCGGCGGTGATTTGGCAGATTGGCTCGCTTTGGGCGCCTCCGCCGGACACGTGGATTTCGGTGATAGGGGTTTTTGACTGGCGCTCGATCTTTTCCATCCCGTCTATTAACCCGTAATTGATTCCTTCGACGATCGCGCGGTAAATGTGCATACGCGTGTGTACCTCCCCGAAACCGATCATCGCCCCCTTCGCAATCGGCGTTTTCACGTGGGGACTCCAATAGGGCTGGAGGAGCAATCCGTGGCATCCGGGCGGCACCTCGCTCAACCGCTGATTCAACAGCTCTTCCGGGGTGATGCCGAGTTCTTGCGCGCGTATGACCTCCGCCGTGCCGAACTCGCGCTTGAACCAGGTGACCATCCAATACCCGCGGAATATTTCGACTTCCGGGTTGTAGGCCCCCTTCACCGCGGCCGGGTAGGGGGGCATAAACCGAATGGGCTCGATATACCGGTCGATGGTGATCTGTATCGTGGCGGTCGTTCCCAAGCTGATCGAGGCGGCGTGCGGGGCGACGCATCCGCAACCGACCGTTTCGCACCCCTTGTCCGAGGCGCCCGCGATAACGGGCAAGCCTTTGGGCAATCCGCAGGCCTGCGCGGCTCGGGGGGTCAACTCCCCGATGACGGCGCCCGGCTCAACCAACTGCGGCAGTTTCGACCGTTCGATCCCGAACCCGAGCCATTTCCAACTGCTCGGGCCATCCCAACTGTGTTTTCGGTAGTCAAACGGGAAATGGCCGATCTGCGCGGCAATCGAATCTGTCCATTGCCCTGTGAGTCGAAAGTAGAAATATCCGGAGATCGTGACGTAGCGATAGGCGCGGTCCCAGATCTCCCTCTCGTGGTCTATCATCCAATTGGACTTGGCGTTCGCGCAGATCGTGTTGACGGTCTTTTGCATACCAATGAGAAAGAAAAT
The DNA here is from genome assembly GCA_002071085.1 of Thermotogota bacterium ADurb.Bin062. Classification (GTDB taxonomy): domain Bacteria; phylum Thermotogota; class Thermotogae; order MWEM01; family MWEM01; genus MWEM01. The sequence continues at coordinate 74,850 of MWEM01000006.1, forward strand.
CGCGCGGTCCTTCACAGAAAACCGGATTTTTCGGGTGGATTTTCTCTGGTCCAGCCAGATAATCGACGGGCGTAGGACACGGCCCTCTTCGTCCATAGCCACAGCCGTGTCCCTCAATGTGGAAACTACGAGACCAGAAAGGTTTTCGAGCGCGTCGGGCTGGTTTTCTTTGAGGCGGCGCGCCGCGGTGCAAAAGGCATTCCAATAAATCTCCGGGTCTTGTTCCGCCCAACCCGGCGCCTTAGAAAAGTAGGGTTCGTACGAGACTTTTTCAAAACCGACGCGATTTCCTCTCGCGTCTATGACACCAACTCGAATGCTTTGCGTGCCGCAGTCCACGGTCAAAATGCGCGGATGCACCCTATCACCTCACCTCGAAAACTCCCTTGTGGCGATTATACGTGTGGGTCAAGTTATGGGATGACATAACCTATTTCAAGACATGCCAACTTAAAAGTTGGCGTTCCCAGGCGGCCACGCCGGATTTTGTGCGGCACGGGGTTTTGCTTCTTGGGAACGCCACACTTTAGTGTGGCATGGGTTGTGTTTTTTTACTTTGAAAACCCAAAACATGCCAACTTAAAAGTTGGCGTTCCCAGGGGTATCGCGCCGTCGCGAAAAAAAGGGGCGCTTACGCCGCGATGCCTTCGAAAAACCCAAAACATGCCAACTTAAAAGTTGGCGTTCCCAGGGCGTTCCCAAGCGTTCCCAGTGTTCCCAGGGCGTTCCCGAACTTATCGCGCCATCAATTCTGGCCTTGTTTCTTGATTACTCCGCATAGCTTGACCCACACGATTATAACCTAAACGGCGATTTCTATTATATACTCTCGTATAAGCGCATAAGAAGGAGGAAAAGCGCGATAAACCCCGAAATGCGGAATTAAGTGAAATTGGTCAGGAAATGCAACCATTGAAAATTGTGATAGAATCCCTTAAAGAGGTAATATCGCATCGACAATCATCGCGCAGCATAGGAGGGAAAACATGATACGAGTGGTTTGTTGGGGATTAGGCGCTATGGGTTCTGGCATAGCGAGAAATGCAGCGAAGAAGGATCAGATCCGCGTGGTTGGCGGGATCGACACCGATGAAAGGCTGAAGGGAAAGGACCTCGGCGAATTCCTAGGGTTTAAGAAACCGATGGGCGTGAAAATCGAATCCGATCCGGCGAAGGTTCTGAACGAAACCTATCCGGATATCGTGATCATCGCGACGAATTCGTTCGTCAGCAACGTTCTACCGCAAATCATGCAGTGTGTGGAAAGGCACATCAACGTCATCACCATCGCGGAGGAGATGGCGTACCCCTTTGAAAGCCACGACGAAGCGGCGCAGCTGATCGACGGTATGGCGAAAAAGTACGGGGTGACCGTGTTGGGAACCGGAATCAACCCGGGCTTCGTGCTGGACCAGTTGATATTGAATCTGACCGGCGCGTGTTTGAACGTGAAGAAGATTACGGCAAGGAGGATCAACGACCTCTCCCCGTTCGGGAAGACCGTTATGGAGACTCAAGGAGTGGGAACGACACCGGAGCAGTTCAAAGCGGGGCTAAAAAACGGAACCATCGTGGGGCACATCGGGTTCCGGCAATCCATCAAGATGATCGCCGATTATTTGGGCTGGCAGCTCGACCGGATCGAAGAAGAACGCGAAGCCATTATCTCGAAAACCCATCGAGAAACGCCGGTTGTGAAGGTAGCGCCCGGAATGGTAGCCGGTTGCAAACATATTGGACGGGGGATCGTGGGGAATGAAGTGGTGATCGAGCTCATCCACCCCCAACAAATCCACCCCGAAGTCGAGAAGGTCGACACCGGCGACTATATCCTGATCGAGGGCGACCCGACAATTTCGATGTCGATAAAACCAGAAATCCCAGGCGGAAAAGGAACGATGGCCTTGGCGACGAATATGATCCCCACCGTGATCGATTGGGACCCTGGATTCTATTCGATGGCCGATCTCCCGATACCGGTCTGTCTCCCCCAAAAAGAAGAGTGAATGCAGGGCTATGGCACAGACAGCCTATAAGGGAACGTGGGTGAAAATATCGGACACCATCTTGAAGGTCGGGGAACGGGCTCCGAATATTCCCGCAGAAACGGCGAAGGTGCCGCTGGTAATGCATCTGAACGGCTTCCTTCTGACGGATGAAGCGCAGCTGGGCGACCGCGCCACGATCGAAACCCTGTCGAGCCGAATAGTGACCGGCGACTTGATCGAGATCAACCCGCACTACACGCACTCCTTCGGTCGGTTCATTCCCGAGTTGGGAGAGATTGGACCCCATCTGCGCAAAGCGCTGGAGAAGGAGGTGGAGAAATGACCGCCTACCAATCCGTTATGGCTCGAAAGAACGAAATTATGAAAAAGGCGGTCGGGATCGACTACGACCGGTTTGAGCTCGAAGGTTGCGCCTTCGACTATGAAAGGATGATGCGGGAGGTGGGGTACTCTCTCGACGAAATCAAGGGAATCCAACAGCGAACCCGCGTCGGGCGAACCCCGCTCATCGAGTTAAGGAACATCAACCGTCTCATAAAGCAGATTAGCCCCGCAGGGAAGGGTGGGCGCCTGTTCCTGAAAGACGAGGCGGCGAACCCTTCCGGAAGTTTCAAAGACAGGCGAGCCTCCGTTTCCGTTTATCAAGCGGCGAAATTGGGATACAAGGGTGTGATCGCCGCGACAAGTGGGAACTACGGCGCGGCAGTGGCGTCACAAGCCGCGAAATACGGGTTAAAATGCATCATCGTCCAAGAGACCTTCGACAGCCGGTTTGTGGGCCAGCCGGAGATCGTGGAAAAGGCGCGAGCCTGCGAAGCCTTCGGGGCGGAAGTCGTGCAGTTATCCGTAGGCCCCGAGCTCTTCTACTATTTCTTGGTCTTGCTGGAGGAAACGAACTACTTCAACGCCTCGTTATACACGCCCTTTGGCATCGCCGGTATCGAGACCTTGGGCTCGGAGATAGGCGAGCAAATGAAAGATCTGACCGGAGAATTCCCGGACTACGTCGTGGTCACGCACGCGGGCGGCGGCAACCTGACGGGTACCGCGCGTGGGTTAAAGCGCGTCGGCGCGGAGCGGACGAAGTTTATCGCCGCGAGCGTCGATCTGCGAGCGCTGCATATGGCCAGCGACGTCGATTTCAACCGGAAGTCCTTCACAACGGGCCATACGGGGTTTGGCATTCCGTTCGCCACCTTCCCCGATCGTTCGGACGTACCGCGGAACGCGGCCCGACCGCTCCGCTATATGGACGATTACCTGATGATCACACAAGGGGAGGTCTTCTACACCACAGAGATGCTCGCGCAGTTGGAAGGGCTGCAGCGCGGTCCGGCGGGCAACACCTCCTTGTGCGCGGCGGTCGCGTTGGCGCGGGAGGTGCCGGAAGGAACCACGCTCGTCGTACAAGAGACCGAGTACACCGGCGCGGGAAAATGCCCCACGGCGCAGTTGACCTTTGCGAAATCCAATGGGATCGAAGTGAGGCACGGCCGCCGAGAGGACAGCGTACCCGGAAAAAACATCCTGATCCCCCGCAACCCCGAGGAGCTAGGGTACGAACGGGTGGATATGGACGCGCTCAGGGCCTCGTATATCAAGCAGGTCATCAAACAGTATCAAAAAACGCGTTTCTCAGAAACTGAAATAGCATTCTTGCAGGAAGACTGCCGGATCGACCGGCAAACACTCGAACATTTGACCGAAAAAGTATAAGGAGGGAGTAATGGCAACGAAGGGAACTTGGAACCAAGCGAATATCCGAAAGACCAATCCGATGTTTTCTCCCTTTCGGGTCACGATCGAAACCCCGTTTTACGGGAACAATGTCTACCCAGTTACCGACATCAAAGAAGCCTATAAGATGGCGAAAAACTCTCCAGGAACGATCGTCACGTCTTTGAAAGTGAAGGATCCGGAAAGGATCGGGTTGGAGAGAGACACTCACGTCTTGTTGTTCAACGACGGCACCGTTTTTGGGCGCTGCGCGGCGGCGCGCCGTATCTTCGGGCAACCCGGCATAGAGGTCCCCGAGTTTTCGACGATCTTACGGGAAGCCGCATACGGAACCCGTTATCGTCGCCTTTACCAAGCGGAGGCCCTGATCGGGCTGGATCACGATTTCATGGTGCGGGCTCGACTCTGCGTACCGGAAAGACACGAAAACATCCTGTACAACTGGCTTTTAAACTTCCAACCGATCAACTACGAATACCGTCAGATGTACGCGCAATCTCGTGTGATGGAAAAGGAAGGCGACATCCTCGTCTTCGCCGACCCCGATTGGTCTGACCCGCGATTCCCACTCGGGTTGAGCTTCTTCGACCCGAAGGCGAACTGCGCAGCCATCTTGGGTATGCGCTATTTCGGGGAGTACAAGAAAGGCACGCTGACCTTGGCGTGGAATATCGCGAACAAAAACGGATACGTGTCCTGCCACGGTGGGTTGAAAAAGTACGCTCTGAAAGAGAAAGGCGCCTTCGTCATCTCGTTTTTCGGGCTTTCCGGATCCGGGAAATCGACGCTCACGCACGCCAAACACGGCGGTAAATATGACATCACCATCCTGCACGACGACGCGTTCGTCATATCGAAAGCGAACGGCACGTCGATCGCGTTGGAGCCCACGTATTTCGACAAAACCTCGGACTATCCGAGTGACTTCCCCGACAACGAGTTCCTGCTCACCGTCCAAAATAACGGCGCCACGCTGAACGAAAAGGGCGAGGTCGTGCTGGTCCCCGAAGATATGCGGAACGGGAACGGCCGAGCGATCAAATCCCGGTACTGGGCGCCGAATCGTGTGGATAAGATGAGCGATCCGATTCAAGCGGTCGTGTGGTTGATGCAAGACCCCACGATCCCCCCACTTCTGAAGATCAACGATCCCGTAACCGCCTCGACCTTCGGCGCTACGCTCGCGACGAAACGCACCTCGGCGGAGAGGTTGGCGGAAGGTGTGGACCCCAACGCCCTCGTTATCGAGCCCTACGCGAACCCGTTCCGAACCTTCCCGCTGAAGGACGACTTCCTCAATTTCAAGTCCTTATTCGCCGACCAAGGAGTGGCGTGCTACGTCTTCAACACCGGCTTCTTCGGATCGAAAAAGGTCCCGAAAGAGGTGACGCTGGGCTTGCTGGAGGGTATCGTGGAAAAGACGCTGACCTTCAAACCATTCGGGCCGTTCAAACAGATACAAATCCCGGATGTGGAGGGTTTCGAGCCCCGGTTCGACGATCCGGCTTACCGGTCCGAGGTCAAAAAACGCTTGGAAGACCGAGCGCGATTTATCGAACAGAAGAAAACGGCCGCGGGCGGGTATGACGCGCTGCCGGACGAGGCGGGCGACGTCCTCAAACAGATGATCCAAGCGCTGTAACCCGCGCTTGACCACAAATGAAAAAAGAGGCGGAGTACGCCTCTTTTTTTGATCTCGCGTTCAGCTTGCGCGAGCGTGTTATGGGCTGATAGCTGGTGGCGTTTACCGACCGACGAGCCCGAGACGCGAGACGACCGTCTGGATCATCTCGTCGACGGCGGTGATGATGCGTGCGGCGGCGGTGAAGGCGTGTTGATATTTAATCAGGTTAGACATCTCCTCGTCGAGGGAGACGCCTTTCACACCCTCTCGGGCATTCGTAATCTGCCCCTTCATCGTCTGGGTGTTGATATGCATCTGAGACGAGGTCTCCGCTTCGATCCCCATCTCCCCGATGAAGACACCGTAGAAATCGTTAAAGGACGTCCGGCCATCCGTGATGAGGGCCGAATGGCGGGCTTCGCTCATCAGGTTCATAATCGACTTCGACGAACTGTTTCCCCCGCCCCGTGGAGAATGCATATCGGCGATCCAATCCCCGTTACGGTCATACCATACGCCGTAGTCGACGGCCAACAGCTGAGGATTGGCGCCCAGCTGGCTGGACAAAGACAAGCGTTTGGTGAAAGCATAGAGCCCGTCGGCTTGACGCGTGTCGACATCGAGGTTGTCCGCCGTGTTCTCTTGATGCATAAAGGCGTTCGGGTCGAGATAATTCCGGACGATATCCAAACCGAAGTCCCATGAGCCCCCGAAGACCGAGTTCCTGTTGATGAAGCCCATCTTTTCCAGAAAGAGAGTGGGCGCGGAAATATCGTACAATTGGACAATTCGCCCGTCATCCAATCGCCTTCCGAAGCTGAAATTCGCGCCGCTTCCGGCACGAAAAACCAGTTTCCCGTCCGGCGTCAGGTCCGACAGCAGGCCCGTCGGCGCTTTATCGTTCATCCTGTCGACCAAGCCCTCCATCGTCATCTTGTAGAGGCTCGCCGTTACCGGAGAAGTCCCGAGCGTGAGGTTCATCTCGTCGGGAGGAAGTTGAACCCGGAGCAAGAAGTCCTTGGCTTCGTCCACGTTGGCCGCAACTCCGTCCTCGAAGTGCACGGCGGGCTCGGATAGGGAGAAGGTGTGGCCGGTCGTATTGTTCCTTCGCCAGTCGTTGAGATTGAAAGTATCAGTTTTCCAGAACACGATATCGACGTTCTCGCCCGGATTCGATCGCAAAAAAATCTCTTTGGTCCGTGGGTTGAAGATAAATTCGAGATCATTTCCCGTGGTATGGCCTAACACACGAATGTCGTCTTTTGAAATGACCCCGTCCCCGTTGATATCCCGAATATCGAGTAGGCCATAATCGATCTTGCGAAGCGATCCCACAGGATTGTGGATAAATCCTGCGCCCCCCTGCCCGGCGCTTCTCACGGCGTACTGGACCTCCACTTTCCCTTCGTACTCCAAAAGGTTTTGATTCAGCCTGAGAGTTACTTGAGGAGGCGCAGGCGGAGCTGACAAGTAACTCGAGAAAGTGTAATCCTTCTTCATCGCGTACGAATAATCGTACAGGATGTTGGCCAACGTTTTGTAGGCGTCCGTGTCGATCACCTTCAGCGTTTTTGAGGAGAGGATATTGTATTCGTCGCGCGTGACGAGGGTTTGCAAGTTTTCCATATTCGGGGTGTGGGTCAGGTAGTAGGAGCCGTCAAGCTCGAACACCTTCACGTATTCGTTCAGCACCGCGTTGTTGTTGATCTTTTCGACCAACTCGTCTCGGTTCCGGAATTCGAGCGTGTAAGGGGTGTTCGTCGTCTTCCCCGAAATTGGATCGAAGACGGGAACTGTCAAAGTCAGGTATTTTGGCTCGTAATGGACCTCCAGATTGGTCGTCAGTAAGTGAGTTGACGGCATCAACACCTGAGCGCCTCCTGAAAGGATCTTTTTCAAAGAGGTTTCGATACCCTCCAATCCCTCCAGGTTCTGCAACTGGTTTATGGACTGTGTAGGCATCAGCCGGTACTGGCCGTTCTTCTCTTCGATCTTCAAGTATTGGCTTAGAATCGGATCTTTACGTATTTGATCAAGGAGGTCCGCGCGGTCATCAAACTCGATCTCGATCGGTTGAACCGGTGTCGGCGAGGAGGGTGAGGCCAGCGCGGGAAAGGTGAACGTGACCGAGTAACTCGTAGCGTCAGGTTCGTCGATGTCCAACACGTCGTAGTACCACACGATGTTCTCGGAAGGGATTTCGGCGGGGTTCACGTTGCGTATCTGGAAGTTCAGGACATCCGCGCCTTTCAGAATCGATAGCGCCTCCGGGCCGGAAAGGCGTTTGTTCAGCTCTATCGTATGTCTGACATTGCCGTCGTCGTCGGTTATCGTCGTCACAGAGAAATACTTTTTCAAGACTTCGTTGGTCTTGAAGTCTTCGGCCAATCCCTGCCAGGTAATCACTGCCGAACTCTGGTAAACTTCGCCCGTTTTATTTATGCGCAAAGAGAACTCCCCGGGGTCAACGGATTCATCCAACGTGAACCCCCAGGTGAGCGCCGGTTGGGCCAACAGCGTCTCGGAGATCTTCAGGAATTCTTTGGAAACCGTTTGATAGCCCAAACGGCTTAAGAGTCCATCCTGGTCGAAGACCAGCATCTCGCGCATATCCCCGTAGCTGTTGACTTTCGCGCTATCCACCCGCCCGTATTCGTCGAGTCCGTCGCTCATCTTTCCGAACAGGAGCTTGTAGTCGTGAGTGGTCGTGCGCATCGTGTCCGCGCGCATCGTTTCGAGATAGACCTGGTAATCGTCGCTAACCCTCTCACGGGGGGCGATCACCTTGAAATCCTCGCTCGTCGCCGTAGAGGCGGCCGAAAAAGGCGCGGAATAGCACGTCGCAGTCGTAATCGCCGATAGGGTCAGAACACCCGTAGAACTGGCAGATACCGTGGCGCTCTCCCAGCATTTGAAACGAACGTCGCCGTCGAAATCTTCTAAGTCGGTATCGAGTATGGTGATTGTGTTAGTAGAGGAATCGTATTGAAATCGCTGGACATCCACCCAATTGCCGTTGGAAAACACTTGTATCTTTATATCGGACGCGTCGAACTTCCCGTCGCGGTTGACGTCGATTAAAGTGTCGATTTGCGGGACGGTCGACGCGGCGCTCAACGTGAAAGCCCCTGCGGTGGCCGTGGCGGAAGCCGAGATCGCGTAAAAGACGCGCGCGAACCCCGTGAAGTTCGGATAGTCCGTTAGGGTCATTTTATCTACACCGTCAAAAACGTGCGCCTCCCAAGAGGCCTCCGAACGCAAGAACACGTGGAAATCATTCACGGTCAATTCTCCGATGTCGCCATCGAAATCCCCAAAGTGAACGGGACTACCCGTTATCGCCGCGTTGTTGAAGGTCCCCGCGGCGGTCAGCTGTATCCGCTCGCTCTGCCAATACTGAACTCTCAGCGCGCCGGAGTAGGATCTGTGCGCCTCGTCGAGAATAGAAACGCGTCCCGTCGGTTCGTCGTAGGAAAAATTGGCCACATCCACCCAACCCGAGCCAGTGTTCACTTGGATGCGCAGGTCATTGCGATCGTACACATCGTTTCTGTCCATATCGACGAGGTCGGGAAGTGTGAAGGCGCCGTTGGTCGCCGTGAAGCTCGCCGACTCCTGCGTCGCGTAGAAGACCTTCGCCTCATCGGTATACCCGACGAAGTCGTCTAAAGTTAATCTCAAAGTGCCGACCGCCGTGGAAGAGAGGGTTTTATACAACGCCTCGTTCGGTGGCACCACCAATTCCCCGTCCCGATACTGGCCGATGTAGGACTCCCATTGGCGGATGGTGACGGTGCCGGTGTAGGCGAAGGGTTCGTGGATCGTGATGATTTTGTCCACGAAGTTGTAGGTAAAATTCGTCAGTCGGTTCCCATTTTTATCCTTGATCTCGATGTCCGAGAAATCGATCATACCGTCGTTGTTGATGTCTTCGATCTCTCCGATGTGCAGGACGCCGTTCACCGCCGTGAATGTCCTCTCCGGGGTTTTATAATAGATTTCGGCCTTCCCCTTGTAGTTAGGGAAGTCTTCCGGTTTCAACCCGAAATCGTACTCCTGTGGAAGGTTGTAGGCCCGCGTAGTGTAGAGATTCGCTTCGTTCAGGTAGTCGATCACGTCCTGAAACCGAGAATTCGTGGAAAAATGCCGACTGTCTTGCGCGTGGAGTTGGTGCTTATTATTCAAGTCCACCAAGGAGATTTTCCCGTCGAGCGCGAGGTTGGTCATTATGGGATCGGTCGGCGTTAGTGCGGATATCATATGGATCGGGCCGTTGAGGATCGAATGGGTGCCCATCGTCCGAAAGAGGTTCGGCAGCTCGGAGCGGACGGCCTCCATCTCTTTGAAGAAGTCGATCCCCGTCACCGTTCCAAGCCCGTCGTATCCGGTCCGATGGATCAGGTTCACCTTGTCAGACAACATCAGGGCCATCTCATCCATCTGGTCCAGATAGTTTGGAATCGATACGTCGCGCATATAAAACAGCGCCCCGACCGTACCGCCTGTGACCTCGATCCGTTGGGAGCGAACGAAATAGTCGTACATGTTCAGCGTCCCCGGTCGCACCGTCGCTTTGATCGGCGTCCAGATATCGCCGTACAACACCGATTGGTTTCCTATAAATATCTCCAGATGGCCGTTTAAACCGGTTTTATAGGTCATCCCGGTCATCGAGGCCAGTTCGTCCAAAATCACGTCCCGCTTGTCTAAAAGATCGTTCGGCTCGGTTTTCAGGATGTACGTGGTCCGGATCGACCCGTTCAGATCGGCGATCTGCTGTAATTTGAGGTTGATGTTGTCGGCAGAGTCCCGAATGTTTTGGTTGAGGTTCGCCCGGAGGTCTTCGTATCGGGCGTACAGATCCTGGGCCGTCGTGATGAAGCTGTTGGCTGTGGCCGTCACCGAGCTGACCGCGGCGGAGTTCGTCGGCTGGTTCATCACTTCGAGGAAAGAATTCCACAACCCGTCGAAGTAACTCCGCATCCCGTCTTCACTGGGTTCGTTCAATATTTGTTCCATATAGTGGAGGCTGCGGGTCTTCTCGTCCCAATAGGCGTAGTTTTTCGATATTTCGCGGTACTGTCGATCCAAAAAGGTGTCCCGTATCCGCTCGACCCGATTCACCGTCGCGCCCGTGCCGACGTTTAACGTCGACCCACCGAAAGCGCCGGTCGCGGAGGGCGGGGTGGCGACGATATCCGGTCTTTGCCGCGAATACCCCTCCGTGTTCGCGTTGGCGACGTTGTGGCCGGTGACGCTCATCGCCATCTTCGAGGTGTAGGTTCCCAATACCCCTGTGTTCAATATCGAAAAAATGCTGTAACTAGCCATATTGACCTCCCGCGCTTCTTAGGTGTGTTTTTATCGGAATCCGAGGGCGATTCCTTAATAGGACAAGCCTCGATACCCTCTCGAGGAGCCAAAAACAGAAAGGGGGTGGTCTCTGTCCACCGCCTTAGGCCAGAACCCGTAGGACGTGGACGAACGAACACCGATCTCGCGGAGACGGGCTTTCCGACCCGATCGGCGAAACAGAACGGCGGAGGAATGGGCTCTAGAAGGGTAAGGACTATGAATGATGTCGGCTTTAGGATCGACGCGTTTCGCCCGCGCGATTACCCTCGGACGTAGTCGACCAGAGAATAGTTCATGATGTTACCTCCGGTCTTCATCGCCGCCTGCAGCACCGCCTCTAGGTTGGACAGGTTCGTGTAGGTCTCCATGAAGTCCGCGTCTTGCTCTTTGGAAAGGTATTCGGTCATAAAGACGACGGAATCGTCAAACCGTTTTGTGGCCATCTGAACGAAGTTGCCGTTCGCCCCGTTTCGGGCGATCAGTTTCTGTAAGTTGGCTTCGTACCGATCGAGCTTTTCCAGCGCATGGGTGTTCAGGTACTCCTTCGGGTTGTCTTCCCGAAGGTTCTTGCTGAGATCGTCCATCAGATGAAAGATACTTTCGTTGCCGTTCACCGTGAAGGCGTCGAAGACGGTGAAGTTGTATTCAAAACGGTACCTTCCCAGGTCTACGGTTTTGGAAACGTGAGCTTCAGCCGACATCACGATCTTTCCGTCGGCGTTGACCGGGGCCACCCGCGCTTCCGCGCCGGCGAAGATGTACTCCCCGGAGACTTGGGTGTTCGCCAGCTGGATGAACTGGTCCTTGATCCGGTCGATCTCTTCGGCGATCGTCGAGCGGTCGTGAACGGTCAGGGTGCCGTTCGCGCCGTTCACGACCAGTTCTCGCAGGCGATAAGCTAAAGCGCCCAATTCGTCCGTGATACTGTCGTAGTGCTTGATGTAGGTGTCCACCGTGGAGGCGTTTCGCTGATACTGTTCGATCTCCCGGAGTTTGGTGCCGATGTTGGACGCCCTCGTCGCGACAATCGCGTCGTCGGAGGGGTAGCGCACCCGCTTTCCGGAAGACCCTTGCTCGTGGAGCTTCGCCACCTCTCGATACGTGTCGGTGATGTCCTTCAACACTGTATTATGTAACATGTTATGCGTTATTCTCAATGTCCTGTCCCTCCTATCCGTCGCCTTGAAACCGCTCGGTCTTCCGCAGATTGGAAGATTTTCCGGCGGGGGTGTAGGTCTGCATCTTTCTCGTTCCGGACATTCCGGCCTGGAGGAAGTCGATGTAGGAGAGCTGAAATTGAACCATCCGCTCGAGATTCGCGCGTGAGAAGGTCAGCTCCTGTATCGCCTCCATCATCTGTGTCACGCTGATCATCAGGTCTCGCCCCTCGTCGCCCAACCGTTCCACGATCTGCAGGATAGACGAGCCCTCGGGGAGCGACAACGCCTCGCATAGGGAATCGGAGAGGGTCATCCGTCGCTGTTCTATGATTCGGAGCTTGCGGTCGAACTCCTCTTGCTTGAAGGTCAGCTCTTCGAACAGATCGTATTCGCCGTCGATCATCGTCTGCTGCTGTTCTTTCAACAGCTCGATGTTCTCGCGAACCGTGTTCTCGAATTCGGAGAAGACCTCGATGAGCTCCCGTACCTCTTGAACCATTCAGAATCCTCCGGTCACCCTTCGAGTATCTTTCTCGCGATTCGATCAGGATCGGGTTTGTACGCGCCGCTCTCGATGAGTTTCTGAAACTTCGAAACGAGTTCTTCCCGCACCTCGGGCAGCAGCTCCGCTTTTTTCAGAATCTCGGAAAGGTTGGAGGTTCCGGAGATCGTCAAACGCTCTGAGGAAAACAGGCTCTCCTCTTCTCCACGTACAGGTTCCGATTCGCTTCTCACGCGTTTTCGAGCCGTTGGGTATACCTTTTGCGCATCGCCTATTCTGAGTATGTCTTTGGGATCGATCATCACCATTCACCCCTATTACCAGTATGTCCATCTGTTTATCGGATCGGGCCTTCGAAACTTTAATAATCGTTAACCGGTCTGTATGCGGTCGATCTTATCGGAATACTCGTGGAGTAAAAAATCGCGTAGCTTCGGGTTCTTCTCCAAAGCGATGTCTTCCGAAAGAAGCTCCTGCGCGTCTTCTCGACACTGATAAAGCAGATTGGCGTCCTCTACCATGTCACCAAATTCGAACCGTGGCATCCCGTGTTGCCGGACGCCCAAGAAATCTCCTGGCCCGCGGGTCTGCAAATCGTACTCGGCCAGTTGAAACCCATCGTTGCAACCGGAGAAATATTTTAACCGTTTCTCGGAAGCTTCGGAGGTATCGTTCGTCACCAGAAAACAGTAGCTGTGGCGCTCGCTTCGTCCCACGCGGCCACGCAGTTGATGCAGCTGCGCTAGGCCAAACCGTTCCGGGTTCTCGATCACCATCACCGTCGCCTTCGGCACATCGATCCCCACCTCGATGACGGTGGTCGCGACCAGCACCTTCACTTCCCCGGAAACGAAACGCCCCATCACGGCGTCTTTTTCCTCTTCCTTGAGCCTCCCGTGGATCAGACCCAACGGAATCCCTTTGAACGGACCTTTGCTCAAAACTTCAAACATCTTCACCGCCGCCTTGAGATCGGCGGCAGGGGAGTCCTCCGATTCCGCTTCGTCGATTATGGGAAAGACGAGAAAGGCCTGATTCCCCGATGCGACCTCCTGCCGGACGATCTCGTAGACCTCTCCCTTCTTCGACTCGTGGATGTAGACGGTGCGCACGGCTTTTCGACCCGGCGGGGTCTCATCGATGGTCTCGACGTCCAAATCCCCGTAGACGGCCAGCGCCAGCGTGCGCGGGATTGGCGTCGCCGACATAATCAGCGTGTCGACCTGTTCCCCTTTCGACTTCAGACTCTCCCTCTGCTTCACGCCAAATCGGTGCTGCTCATCCACGAGGGCGAGCCCGAGACGAGAAAAGACGACGTCTTCTTGGATCAGCGCGTGCGTCCCGATCACGAGCGGCGCGTGGCCGGAACGGATTTCCTCCTTGACCAGTTCTTTCTCCTTGTTTGGAAGGCCGCTGATCAACAATCGCGGCTGGATGTCGAGACGGGCGAAGTCATCGGCGATGGTTCGGAAATGCTGTTGCGCCAGGATCGCCGTGGGCGCCATGAATGCGGCCTGGAACCCGCTTTCGATGATATCTAAAAGGACCATCTCCGCTACGATCGTCTTTCCGCATCCCACGTCCCCTTGAAGCAGGACGTTGACAGGCAGGTTGTTCTGCAGTTTCGCACGTATGCTTTGATAGACCCGCTTCTGGGCTTTGGTCAGTTTGAACGGCAGGCCTTTGACCAACCGCTCGGACAACGTCCCCTCTATGCGCTTGGCCGGCCGGGTGTAGAACTCCTCGCGGTTCCGACGCGCGAACAGGAGGGCGGTCTGAAAATAGAAGAACTCGTTATAGGACATCTTTCTGCGACACTGTTGCAGGTGCGCTTGGCTTTTTGGCTGGTGCAGCCCGTATATCGCGTCCGCCAGCGGGATCAAACGCCTTTTTTCGTTGATCGACGTCGGTACTGGATCCTCTATCGCGGCGAGGGCATACGAGGTGTTCAGGATCACCTTACGTATCGACTTCGACGGGAAGCCCTTCCGCGACCGGTAGACCGGAACGATGGTTCGGGTCGGACGGTCCTCTGGCTGTTCCTCCTCGTAGTCTTGCACCTCGATCTCCCAACCCCTCTGACGTGTCCATCGGACATTCCCCGTCACCATCAGGCGGTTCGTTTTGGAGAGCTTCTCTTTCAGAAACGGTTGATTGTACCAAATCAGCGCAACCTCTCCGGTGCCGTCGTTCAGCGTGACCGTCAGGATATGCAAGCCGTAGTTCGTACGCTTTTCCATCACGGGACCGAGAGTGCCGAAGACAGTGGCCTTGATGTTCGGGAAAAGCTCCGAAACCCGATAGACCCGTCGTCGATCGTGATAGGTGCGTGGGAAAAAGAAAAACAGGTCCTTCAACGTTTGGACATCAACGGAATTAAAAAAATCCGTCCACCTCGGCCCCACGCCCTTAACGTATTGCACGGGCCTTTGAAGCAGCTCCTTCAGTTTCTGAGATTCAGACTCAGACGGGGTCTCGAGCGGCGGCGGAAACAAGAAAATCGCTTTCAGCTTGTCCAACATCGCGAACCCGTTGGCCAACCGCTTTTCCTGCCGGTCAGCCGGCAGCGTGTCGAATCGGTCATAATGGGACACGAACAGCCTGAGTTTCTCTCCCTCTTCTCCGGCTGTTTCCCACTCCAGCTTGTCTATTTGATTCAATGTCGAAAGCAAACGGCGGTGCAAGGAGGCTTTGGAGGCTTCGTCCTCTCGGGCCTTTTTCAGGAGACCTTCCGATTGCGAGATAAACTCCTCGATCAGTATCACGCTACTCCACCAGCCGATGGATGACCGTCGTCACCTTTCCGATCATCCGGCACAGAGAGGCCCACCGCTCCTTGTCGAAGAAGAGGGGCGGATAGGCGCTGTTTTCGCTCTTGAGGATGACGCCGTTCGGGTCATAGTAAACCCGTTTCACGACGGCTTCCGTGTCGGGGACCATCACGACCGCGATCCCGCCGGAAGACACCGGAAGATCGCATTTCACGACCACGTAGGACTGATCGGGAATCACCGGCACCATACTGTCTCCGGTGACGAGCAGCAAGAAGTCGCCTTCTACTCCAGGTAGAACCGGGTAGGTACCGATCTGCTGCTCTTCGGCATAGAGCGGTTTACCCGCAGAGATCTTCCCCAATACAGGTAGCCTGCGAACGAGCTCTTCCCCGGTGGGTATCGCACGCTCGAGCCCTAGAAGCGTTTCGATCGAGACGCGATAGTGCTCGGCCAGTTTCTTCAGAGTGATCGCTGAAGGGACGGACTTCCCCGTTTCGAACTTAGAGACCATCTGCGGAGAGACGCCCAAGACCTGCCCCAGTTCCGTTTGGTTCTCCGAATGCTCCACACGCAGCTTCCTGAGCGCTTCGCCAAAGGCAGACACGCTTTTCATACATTTCACCTCGGTGACGGATTTTGTGAGGGTTTCCCCTCTCTCTCCTCTGACATTATACCATAAAAGGGGAAGCGGTTAACCCACGGTTTACAACGTGTAGTTGACAACCGTGAGTTGAAGTGATAAAATTCTACCTGTAGTTGCGAATCCGGATCGCACCGCACAACACCAAACACAAAAAATCACGCTAAGGAGGTCACACATGGGATTAAACGATCCAGTCAATGTAGATTTAACGCAAAAGGTAGCCGTTCTGATTTTGGACACCGGAGTTTTGAAAAATGAAAAGCCCGTCTTGAAACGCATTCGCTTTCCGGTCTTGTCGACAGCCACGAACCAACAGGTCTATGACGCCGCCTATGCCCTGGCGGAGTACACGGAATACTCGGTCTACGACATTGAGATCCAGAATATGGACTCTCTCGATCCGATCGACTAATCGTAAAGGAGGAAAAGGATGATCACACTGGAATTGAACTTCAAAAACGCCATCTCGGGGAAGAGTAAACGACTGTCGATTCCGGAGCCGGTGGACAACATCGACGAGTTGACTGAGGCTTTGGATACGCACATGGTGACGTACGTTCAGCCGGTTCTATCGGGTAGTCTGGTGTTCGCGTCCGCCCGGCTGGTCAATCGCGAAATCACCGAACTCATCGAAAAGTAATTCTGCAGGAGGTGGAAGATGAAAAAGGCCGCGCTCAATCTACCCGCGATTCTGAAGATGATCTGCACCTTAGCCGCCTTAGTTGTGGAAGAACCCGGGAAAGGGGCGGAAAAGAAACAAAAGGCGATACAGTTGGTTCACGAATTCATTCTGTCTATGGGTATCCACATCCCTAAAGCCGTGTTAGATCTCGTACTGCCGCCTATGATCGATCAAGTCGTCGGCATACTGAACCAAACGGTCTGGCTAACACCGACTACGCTGGTTCGCTGACCCAACGGGGGAGAAATCCCCCGTTTTTTTTACCCATTGGAGTGCGCCTGGGGTAGCGCCGACTACCCAGTCGGTGTACCTTTTTGGATCGCACTTCTGGGAGCGCCCTGGGAACGCCGAACTTTGCGGTTAATCGCGGGGTAACCAGCGGGCTGACTTCGGAGCCCACGAAGTCTCGCGATCCGCTCTTGTGTCTTTCTCAAAACCAAAAGAAGTGTCGCACAGAGGGCACAGAGTACACAGAGAAACGCCCTGGGAACGCCTTCGGGGCGCCTTGGGAACGCCGAACTTTAGTTCGGCATGTTTTTTTCCCTTTCTGCAAGCACAGAAGAAGCCTTAAGCGCTTACGCCGCGCTGCCCGCCGTGTGGGGTTATCGCAGGGTTACCAGCGGGCTGACTTCGGAAGCCCACGAAGTCTCGCGATACTGATGAAGCCCCACGATCCGCATTCCCACTCTTTATTAGTGTATAATACCCGTGAAATGATTTCCCGTAGGGAGGCCAAAGATGGAGAAGTTTTATAACCCCCACGATATCTTTTTCAAAGAAGTGCTGGGGGATGTTGTAAATACCCAAGCGTTCTTAGAGACCTATCTCCCCTATGAAGTCTTACAGACTATCGATGTCGGCACGATACAGGCGGAAAAGGACAGCTTCATAGAGCAAGACCTGAAGGAGTTCTACGCGGATTTGTTGTTTCGGGCGAACATACGAAACCGAGAAGCCTACGTGTACATTCTACTGGAGCACAAGAGCTATAGCGACTATAACGTAGGTGTGCAGCTGCTCAGGTATATGTCTGCGATATGGGACAAAGAAATAAAGAAACGAAAGAACAGACGACTACCGCTGATCTTACCGATAGTACTGTACCAAGGGAAAGAGAAGTGGGGAGCTTCCACGCAGTTTGCGGAC